>CAZBOM010000078.1:0-8405 GCA_964493375.1 uncultured Mageeibacillus sp.
ACTAAAATCCACGGTTTATCCTCAAAAACCGTCCTTTCAGCCTCTTCTGCCGTCTCTAATAAGATCGGAATTTCAGGGTAAGCATACCCAATCACCCCAATAACCTCCGGGTGGTTCGCCGTCCCTGTCAACACAATGCCATAGCCTTTTTGAGCGGCATCCGCGACAATCTGTTGAACTTTTTTAACAAAAGGACATGTTCCATCGATTATGTCACAGCCTTTTTTAAAAAGTTCACTTTCAACATCCGGCGATACTCCATGAGCTCTTATGAGTACGATCGCATCGTCGGGCACCTCTTCAATATGATGAGCGATCGCGACCCCTCGCTTCTGAAAATCGGCGATGACATGCTCATTGTGGACGATGGCTCCAAACATGATGATGGGACGTTCGTGCGGATCGTCAAGTGCGCGATGCGCCATTAAAATGGCACGTCGGACACCTGGGCAAAATCCGGCTGACGATGCGACTTCAATCTTCAAATGGCTCGTGTTTTCTTCTAACACATCGCGTGCGTAAAGATTATCGAGCCACGCGTCTTGATCGTCGGAACCGCTCATTTCATCCCAGCCGATAAAGGTCTCATCATGTTGTTTTTCGTTGCTGTCCATAGTCATCTAACGATTACTCTCATCCGTCCTTGTCACATCGTCGCGCCGGTAGACAAACTGGCGAAAGAGGGAACTTTTTTACGACTGTTCTTGGGAGATTCAATCGATTGAATCTCTATTTTTCGATTGAACAGCTCCTCGTTCTCCGCACTATCATCACGCGCGTAATGAAGTCCGGCCAACGCGTAAACGCGTCGCATGACTTCGTGCGCAACCATCGCTTGCTCAGCTTGGTTGAGTTTTTCTCCTTCTCGGAGCTTCAAAATGACACTGTCGGCAAACATATAACGCGGTCTGCCAAAAAGACGATATCGAGGATCAATGCCAACGGGAATGATAGGTATCTCACGTCGAATCGAATAATAGATTAATCCCGAATGCGGTTCGATGGAAGTCAAATCATCGATAGGGACACGCGTTCCTTGTGGAAATAATCCGACTATTTTCTTGTTCAGAATCTCAGACAATATCGCTTTACTCGCCTGAATATCAGATGTCGATCGGTCGAGCGGGATTGAGCCAAACGCCTGCAGAATTCGCCCGAGCCACTTAGTATTATAAATCTCTTTTTTCGCGATAAAGCACAGTCTGCGACTTGTGTAGAAAAAAGTGATAAAAATAGGATCAAAAAGACTGTGGTGATTCGCAATTAATAGACAACCTTTATCTGATGGCACGGCGCGATTTCCGTACGCTCTCGGTAAAAGAAATGGCCATACAAAGATGGCCACTAGTATTCGCACAAAAATATTTAGGAATCTCGAGAATTTCTCACCGCCAAAAGGTTTCTTCTTTTCACGTTCTATTTTAGCCATGACCGCCCTTGCTCCATAACGGCTGTATTTGCTCACGCTGGCGAATCACATCGATCATAACATCGACGACTTCACTGACACTCATGTCGCTTGTGTCAATTAAGACGGCATCTTCGGCTCGCTTCGTCGGCGCGAGTTGCCGTTCACTGTCTTGACGATCACGAGCCTCCATCTCACGCATGACCTCTTCTAATGTCGACGAATTGCCGGCGCGTTCAAGATCAGCCAACCGCCTCTTCGCGCGCACCTCCGGAGACGCAGTGATGAAAAACTTTACAGGCGCGTCAGGGAAAACATAGGTACCAATATCGCGACCGTCGAGAATAAGCGCTTGCTTCTTCCCGATCTCTCGTTGGATGCGAACACAATACTCGCGCGTCACGGGTAGCGCGCTGATGTCTGATGCCGCGCGCGATGCTTCCGGTGTGCGAATGTATGGTGTGTAATCAGAGCCGTCCACAAGTGTCTTTTGAACGCGATCGGATAAATCGATATCCATGGATGTCTCCGCTAACATCGCGCGGACAGCGTCAGCGTTTGAAGGCGAAATACCTGATCTGAGAGCTTTCACCCCAAGGGCGCGGTACATCGCCCCTGTGTCGAGCGTCAAGATACCCAAGTGTTCCGATAGAAGCCTTGAGATCGTGCTCTTACCTGAGCCGGAAGGTCCGTCGATCGCGACGACGAGTGGCTTCGGAACGGCAGCAACACGCGCATCCGATTGACGTTCCTGCGTAAACTCTGTGATCGTGTCGTACATCAGCAAATCGACGGGCGGCAATTCCTTCGTCGAAGAAAGTCCAAAATCCATGAGAAATTGCTCTGTCACATCGAGAAGTGCGGGGCGACCCGGCGTGTCGAGCGTTCCGACTTCGCGGACGAGACCGCGCTCAATGAGACGACTTACCACAGAATCACTGTTAACGCCTCTCACCGCCTCGATTTCGGCGCGAGTCGCAGGCGCGTTGTACGCAATGACGGCAAGCGTCTCGTACGCGGCGTCCGTGAGTTTTAAATCGCGAATTTTTCCATAGAATGCTTCGAGAGTCTCTACATATACCGGCTTTGTCGCAATCGATGCGGCTCCTTCGATCTGCCTGACGATAAGTCCCGACATCGGATCGCGTTGATACCGATGCTTCAATTGCTCCACGAGTTCCATCGCCTCTTTCTCGTCCAATTCGAGATATTCCGCGATATCTTTATAAGCCAAGGGATCTCCCGCGACAAATAACAACGCTTCTAATCTCGCGATGTTTTCTATTTCATTCATGCGCTCCCCTTCTTTCCTGAGTTTTTGGTGATTTTCTTTCGATAAGAATCGGCGCGAAAAGTGATTTCTGCGTTACTTTTGCTTTGCTCTGGAAGACAAGTTCGAGCATCGCGAGAAAACCTGTCACACGCTCGAGTGTCGGCAACTCCGGCGGGAATATTTCATAAAAGAATACGCGCGCTTTACCGGCGATTTGTTGGACGATAAATAGCATGCGCTCACGAAGTGAAATACGCTCTCTTTCAAGGATCTGCCCGACTTCTTCTCCGCTATCATGGAATCGAACGTCATTGCGAACAGCCACCATTTCAATCGCTATCTCAAATCTGTCTCTATCAAGAGAAGTTGCTTCACGCTCTCGTTCGACGCCAACCCGTTCAGCCGGTTCAGGCGCTTTCCCGAACGATCCGCCGAAGTGTCCATAGCGCTCTTTCAATAAAGTCGAAAGAAACTTACAACGTCTATATTGTAAAAGCCGCATAATCAGAAGATCGCCGGAATCTAAGTCGTCCTGCCCTGTCAAAAGACGTTGTTCCGGAAGCAAGAGCGACGACTTCAGTTGAATAAGTGTGGCCGCCATGAGAAGAAAAGAGCTCGCCAAATCCATATCAAGCTCAACACTATTTCTGATTATTTCTAAATATTGATCGGCGATCGCCGCAATGGAAACGCGATCAATCGGCACGCGATTCTTGTCGATCAGCTGACTTAGAAGATCAAGTGGTCCCTCGTAATTGAGGATATCGACTTGTAATGTCTCACGTTCTCCGATCATATCGCTAACCAACATCTAAACACATTAGAAAATAAACATGGGCATGATCGGCAACCCCAAGGCCGATTGAAGTTGTTGAAAAAGCCATGTGATCGGATACTGGATCGCATAGTTAAAAGGAACGAGAATCCAACCGAGCAAGGTCGACAGGAGACCACGCATGAAAAACACGATCAAAAGAAAGGCGATCCCAATGATGTGCTCGTATTGCATCAAGGTGTAATACCATTTATCAGGCAACGCGACACCGAATACTTTGAACCCGTCAAGCGGTGGAACAGGTAGTAGATTAAATATGGCCAGGAGCATGTTCGCTTGAAATAGAGTCAGAAATAGACGCATCAATACTTCGATGAACGGTCCACTACCTCCTGTCGCGAGAATAACGGTGAAAATAATACAGAAAAGAATCCACGACAGTGTCCCGAGCAAAAGATTGGAAAGCGGACCCGCGATGCTCACCCAGAAAATACCACGCTTTATGCTCTTCGCTTTCGTGAAACGCGACGGATTAACCGGAACCGGTTTGGCCCATCCGATACGGGCGATCAAGAAGACGAGCGAACCAATGGGGTCTAAATGTCTCAGTGGGTTTAATGTCAGTCGACCCGTCATCGCCCATTTTGAGAGCCGCAAATGCGTGAGCAAACTCATGTAGCGACAAGGACAGCGCTAAAACGAAAATGAGAATTAGAATTTCGACGATATCAATTTTACCGAAGTCGAGTATAGGCAATGCCAGTGTGACAGGCATCATCATCTTAAAAATCAAAGTATTCAAAAGGGTCACCATTCATTCGTAAATTCATTCGAAAGCAGTCATCAAGACTTTTTATAGACTATCTTCAATCTCAATTGATGACAGCCTATCTATTCCATTGTAAACGACTGAATTATAACATAGGCGTTTGGTCTGAAGAACGGCAAAAGGCACCTAGTTCTCTGCCTTCTATAAAAGAAATCGAGAATTCTTGGTTATGTTAGCGACATAACATATCAAAGCTGTCAATCATTAATAAAACGACAGACGAAACGAAAATCGATTGATATGGCACACCAACTCACGGGGTCGCAATTAATTGCGAGAATCCCTCTGTCATAGAGATATGTCCGTCTCTCACCCACATCACTTCACAGTCAGAAACACTCTTTAGCAGATCTCTGCCCTCGTTTTCCGTCATGAGCATGAGTGCCGTAGACATCAAATCGGCCATGCCCGAATCTTCTATAACAACGCTGACAGCATCGTGAAAACGGGCCGGCTGAAGCGTCTTTGGGTCGATGATATGAGAATAGCGCTCTCCCTTAAATGAAAAATAGCGCTCATTATTCCCTGATGTGACGACAGCTCGGTCTTTCACATCGAGAATCTTTAGATACGGATTCTCTTGATCGTCTACCGGATTTTTAATACCCACACGCCATGGTTTACTCTTGATCTCATTTTGACCGATCACCCTAACATTTCCACCGGCATCGATAGCGCCGGCACGAAGACCCTTGTCAATCAGAGACTGAGCTATTTTCTCAACAGTGTATCCTTTCGCGATTGCGCCGACATCAAGGCGCATCAAAGGATCTCGCAACATGACGGTACCTTTTGCCCTGTCAATTATGATTTCATGAATCGACGTATGATTCGATGCTTCCTTGAGAGATTGCGAGTCAGGAATATATGCTTGCTCAGGAGATGCCAGCGATTTCGTGCGGGCTTCATGCCACAGTTTCAAGACAGATCCCAACGCTATATTCACTTGACCGTTTGACTTTTCCTCACAAAGAATGCCAAAGGCAATTAAATCGATCAATTCTTCAGAACACTCAACGGCTTCTCCCGCTCGGTCATTGATCGTCTTCATATTCACACCGTCGGGCGAATCGTGATAAATATCAAACAACCGGTGGTAACGCCACATCTCTCGTTCAACAAACTGCTGATATTCATTAAACTGTCTTTCACTTGGTGCGAGTATGAGTATTTTTGTCAAGGTATCGAATGGCCCCGAAATATAGGCTTCATAGCGTTCGAGATTGATTTGGTTCGTCGTGCTCGATATCGTCTGAGCTATACTCTGTTCACTTGATTTTAATGTAGGTTCGATAGGGGCTTTGTGACATGCGGAAGCCTGGATAGCAATCCAGCCGATAAAAACAATGATCGCCACGGTCATCGCGACCATGCGACTGAATCGAAAGTTTTGATGCGGTCTCATCTTCATTCGAATCATCGACAAAACATCCCCCTATGGAATACATTTTTTTTCGTTCAATTTGAAAAATGCACGCAATGGTCTCATTGTGACAAATAGAAGCAACCCTGACAAGAGACCCGTCAGCAACCCGAAAAGAAGCAAATAGGGGCCGACAAAAACGACGGAAATTTTGAATTGCATGAATAGCATCAAAAAAAGCAACTGACCGGCATTGTGAAAAATCGCACCCATCGTCGACATCAAAAAAACAGAGGTTCGTCTTTTAAACAAGTAATCGAGTGCGATCATCACGCCAACTGAAAGGAGTGTGCCCGTCATAGAAACGAGTCCTGCGATTAACCCGCGCGTCATCAAAACGAAAACGCTTTTCAGAAACGCGACAGCAAAAGCCTCCATCGGTCCGATAAAAATAATTGTCGCCATGATGGCAATATTGGCTAATCCGTATCGCAGCGGAATCGGCGCCGGAAGAGGCGGCAAAATACCTTCAAGTAGCGCCAGGACAAGCGCCGCGGCCAGCATCACGCCGGAACGCGTGATACGCTGCAAGGGAATCGGTTTCTTTCGTTCATGCGACAAGATCAACATCCTCCGATTCCGATGATTCCTCAATAGCTTCAATGACAATGAGAAACCGGTTCGGAACACAAGCGGCAAACTCTCCCGGGCGTCCAATCTTCCCGGAGCGAAGACAGACACGATCGGGGCAATCTGACGAAACAAAGGCTATCGTGTTATCGGAGAACTGGCGGATCACAATCGCCGGGTTTTCAGTGAAACGGTATTCTTTCTCCACATTCCCTGCCAACTCAATGATTTTCACAAGCTTACCGTCAAAGTATATCTTCGCGTTATTTCCAACCGGTTGATGTGTTTTTGTGGCAATAAAAAAAGCGAGCGATACAATGGCTAAGGCTAAGACAACAAATAAATCACGCGATCGGAAAAACACTCTCCGATCGCGTGATGAATCTACCGTATTGTTCATTTTATATTCTGGTTTAAACTTATAAATCTCCGTCACACAAACCTAAACGTTGACTACTATTTTTTTATATACTTGCGAGCGCTCGCCGGTTGCCATAAAAAGGATCAATCTCCGTCTAGGGGTCAACATTCGCTTCTGTGGTGGTGGATGTCGATTCCGGTACCTTCGTCGACGTCTCTGGCGGCTCCGTCGATTCATTCGGTTCCGTCACAGGCTCTGTTTCCACCACTGTTGTCGTTGTCTCTTCAGGGGGATCCGTTTTCACCGCTGTTGTCGTTGTCTCTTCAGCTGGCTTTGTTTCTTTTGTCGTAGTCGTCGTAGGTTCTGCCGTCGTTGTGGTTGTCGTTGTCGTCGTTGTCGTAGTAGTTGTCGTGGTCGTAAATGTTGGCTTCGTCGTTGTCAACGCTGGAGTTGTCGTCGTTGTCGGTGCCGGGGTTGACGTCGTTATCGGCTTCGTCGTTGAAGGCGCCGGGGTTGCGGTAGTAGTTGTAGAACTTATAGCGACCGTCGTAGAACTTGGAATAGGCGTTGTCGTCTCGGATGTTGTGGGCGATTCTGTTGTGGTAACCTCGGTGATTGTGGTAGTCGGCGCCGGTTCTGTTGGCATAGGCTGATAATTAGGCGCTAGCCAGTCGGTCGGATCATAATCTCGCCAAAGTTGCGGGTTGCGTGGTTTTGGCAATGGTTGGGCAGCCACAATGGCATGACCGGAAGAGCTCGCAAATACATATACGGGCATTCCTCTCCGCGTGTGATCATGCAAATATTTCGCATCGCGAACCGTTAATCGAATACAGCCGTGCGAGCTCGTTCTTCCATTGAGAATGCTAGTATAACCGCCTCTCATATATGATTTTGAAAGATCAATCGGATCATGAAAATCAAGTGGTATGGAGTGGAACCAGACGGAGCCACTCAACTGAGTCGCGTAGCGAACCCAACATGGGGTCGGGCTCTTGGAAGACACAAAACGTGCTTGAACTGATTTTCGCCCGCTCAGCCGGAAAGGCCGACTCGCCGGTGTCTGGGGTGTTGGCCACTGAGGCAAGCCTGTCGAGCAACGTATGGCATAGGCGGGAACATCTTGTCCTGTTGCGCTGTCTGTCCTATAAAAAACAATGCGTTGCAAGTCGAGAAAAACAATGAGTTTCGAGTAAGGACCACCGGTATTAGGTTGATAAGCCGGCTTTGTCGAATCGTCTTTTTTCGTCGTCGTCGTGGTCGTCGTTGTGGCTGAGTTCGTCGTTTTTGAAATAGACGTGGGGGTGCTCTTCGATGAGTTATCTTTGTTATCCGAGTTGGAGCGTTGAGAATTCTCGCTCGGTTCAGTGGATGGTATTTCTTCGTGAATCGTAGTGGGAGTCAAATCTTCGGGCTCTTCCCAATCGGGCTCTACCCAATCAGTGACATCTTCATAAATAACATCGATATCTCCAACATCAGTCACCGTGGTTAGCGACGTAGACGGCTGCGTTTGAGCCGTCTTATCATCTTCAAACACCGCCGCACTTGTATTAAAAAAACCACCTGTCAAGAGCATCGCGCCAATGACTAAAAAAACACCAAAAACAACAGGTATGTAGTGAAAAATTTTCTTCATCGCCATCCTATAATCCCGATTAGTCTATTATTTGATCGTTCGAGAACAACTAATTAGTAAATACTATACACGGTTATACGTGTGTTGCCAACTTTATTGTTAAAAATTTGTGCGCCAACGCTTAAAG
>CAZBOM010000079.1:0-8315 GCA_964493375.1 uncultured Mageeibacillus sp.
TGTCAGGTAAATTGAATTTTCCGCGACGTGTACAAACAGCGTATTTAAATGCGGCGGTGAGTCAGTCGTTTCAGACATTTGCGAATAACATGCGCGACGCGCTCGAAAGAGAAGAGATCAGCGCGCCGGTGTATGTTCTGAAGGCCGATGGCGGGACGATTGATTTTCATGGTGCCTATACCAAGCCGGTTGAGACGATACTCTCGGGGCCGGCGGCCAGCTTTATGGGAACGCGCGCGCTCGTTGATGATGATAAGCCTGATCGAATATTACTCGACATCGGTGGCACGACAACCGATATCTTTTTTCTCGTCGATGGTGTGCCCGTGTTCGAGCCTCTCGGAATCGAGATTGATGGAAGAAAAACACTTGTACGGGCGATATTCAGTCAATCAATCGGTCTAGGCGGTGATAGTCATGTCCGCTTTGAAGACGGTGTTTTGAAAATCGGGCCGAGACGTGTAGGACCTGCTGTCGCTTTCGGCGGAGACTCCGTAACGCCGACAGACGCTTTAGTTTATCTCAATAAGATGGAGAGCCTTTACCCCGAACGAAGTAAGCAGGCAGTGGAGAAGTTGGCAAGCGAGAACGCCGTTGACGCCTCTGTTTTGGCATCGAGAATCGTCACGCAAATGTGTGAAGAGATCTCGCACTCCATCGAACGTGTCTTAAAGAAACTGAACGAAAGTCCTGTGTACACGATCGAGGAGCTGTTGAAAGATCGCGCCATAAAGCCTCAAGCCGTTGAAGTGATCGGTGGTCCCGCGAAAGCACTTGTCAGTTCTTTGGAAGAATCGCTTGGGTTGCCGCTTATCTGCCCGGAGCACTTCGCGATCGCTAACGCCATTGGCGCGGCGCTCGCAAAGCCTACGGTAGAAATCAACATGCATGTCGACACGGAACGGAAGATGATGTCGATCCCGGAACTGAGTATCTATCGTGACATCGACAAGTTCTATAATCTTCAAAAAGCTGAGCAGTTTGCGTTGTCGCGCGTTCAAGAGGCAGGGAAAGCTCTCGGTCTTGAAGACGATCAGCTTGATGTGGAAATCGTTGAGTCGAGTAGCTTTAACATGGTGCAGGGTTATTACGGAAGCGTTGAAAAGAACATTCGCGTCAAAGCGCAGATTAAACCGGGTTTGCTCAGCCCATTGAACCTGACGAAGCATGAGAAAGCGAGAGGTGTGCTATGAAAGCAGTGAATAAACTCGGACTTATCCTATTTCCCGCGTTCGATTGGGCGATTTCTAAGAGTCATCCGGAGAGAGAAGAAAGGCTTCTGTACACGCAAGATCAGCTTTTAGAGGAGGGGATTGAAGATATCGACGGTGTTGAGTTTTTCAATCCGGGAATGGCATCTTTTCATGATGTCAATCGTGTTCATTTTTGTTATCCTGACGCGGAGAGGCTGGTGACGGAATCGCATCTCATCGCTGCCGGAGGTGTCATGAGAGCTTTTGACGCCGTCCTAGGGGGCGAAACAGATAAGTCCTTTGCGCTTGTTCGACCTCCCGGACATCATGCACAGCGCGTTGTCTATGGTGATAGAGGATTTTGCATCATCAATATTGAAGCGGTCGGGTTGGAATACGCGAGACGGCGCTATGGCGACCGACGCGTGGCAATTGTCGACACGGACTGTCATCACGGTGATGGCACGGAAGATATCTATTGGAATGACCCTGATACATTGTTTATTTCTTTTCATCAAGACGGCCGAACGCTTTATCCAGGGACAGGACCGATTGAAGATCTAGGCGGCCCGGGCGCGTATGGATACAACATCAATATCCCTCTTCCACCTAATACAGGAGATAAAGGCTTTCAGTATGTCTTAGAAAATACCGTTATGCCTATACTCGACGAATATAAGCCTGACCTTATCATCAACTCGGCGGGACAGGATAACCACTACACGGATCCGTTAACGAATATGAATTTTTCCGCTCAAGGATACGCGATGCTCAATGAACGACTCAATCCCGATATCGCCGTGTTAGAAGGCGGCTATTCCATCCAAGGGGCGTTACCGTATGTCAACACGGGTATTGTTTTGGCGATGGCAGGTCTCGATTATTCCGGTGTTTATGAGCCCGATTACCATCTCGGGAAATGGCAACAATCCGATCGAGTGACAGATGAAGTGCAAAGAATCGCAGAAAATGTCTATGACATCTGGCGCCGTCGCGACCGATTAGCGGAGCAAGAAATCTCCCATAGAAAAACAGTGACACGGCGTCGTCAAGTTTATTATGATACGGCGGGCATCATGGAGCTCCAAGTGCAAGAATTCAAGGTTTGTCCCGGCGTCAATACCATACACTCACATAATGACAGAGGCGCCAGTATGTTGGGCATCACCATTCCTCGTAAAGCCTGTCACGCATGTCGCGAGGAGGGATACAAGCTCTTTGAGACCTCGAAAAAATCGAATGTCAAGAGGCGATTTTTGCAAGATCTTTTTCTAGACGAAATGATCACTGAAACATCGTGATTTAGTCGTCTCGTTTCAACACGAAGAGCCAATCAGCCGGAGGATTCTCAACTTACACAAACTTTTATTTATGTAAGTGATCGTATTTCCAGGTCGATCGATGATTACTTTTCTTGAAAATATCTGGCGTCTCCTTTTGTCAGAAAATAGTTCCAATGAATGATTTTCATCGTACTTTCTTCTTGTTGACATGTTGCTGATTCCTTTCTCAAATAACTTAACAACCTGCTCCGAAATATTAGCAGGATCTCCACTTGTTTTACAGCATAAGAATATATAGAATATTATGTATAAAGATGAGATCGAAACCTCTGGCCGACAGGTTGTGAGGCGGCAACAAAGGGGTGACGATTATGAAGATCAAATTAGCTGTTTTGGATCGCGATTCCGCCTATTTAGAGAGACTTGCGTCGGCTTTTAACGCCCGCTATTGGGACAAACTTGAAATTTACTCTTTTACCCAACTGGACAAGGCTCTTTATGAGCTGAACGAATCGCGGATTGATGTTTTTCTAGCGGATGAATCTTTCGATATTGATGTTGACAGGATACCGGCAAGATGCGCTTTCGCTTACTTCGTCGATAACCAGAAGGTCGCCTCTCTTCGTGATCAGCCGGCTATTTCCAAATTTCAGAAGGCTGAAGGTATCTACAAGCAGATTCTCAGCATCTACGCGGTGAAGTCGAGCGACATCACCGGTTTCCGATCGGACGGCACGGCGAGCGCGTTTATCAGTGTGTTTGCCTCGCCGGCAGGTGGCGTGGGAAGTTCTACCATGGCAGCGGCTTGCGCGCTCGCGCTCGCGCGAGAGGGGAGACGCGTCTTGTATTTGAACTTGGAACTCTTTGGCAGATCGGATGTCTTCTTTACGGGACCCGGTCAGGAGACGCTCAGTGATGTCCTGTTTGTGCTGAAGAGTGGGAAGCTCAACCTGCCGATGAAACTGGAGAGCGCGGTGCGCGAATCGGAAGAAGGCGTGTTCTTCTACGAGAGTCCGCCGATTGCGCTTGACGTTCAAGAGCTTACGGAAGATGACCTGAAGCGACTGCTGAAAGAGCTGCGCTTCAGCGGGCATTACGATCACATCATTCTGGATATGGATTTCGCTCTCGATGGCCGGATGATTCACGCGTTTATGGAAGCCTCCGCTATCGTGCTTGTCAGTGACGGCATGGCGGTCGCGAACACCAAGATGGTGCGCGCCTATGAAGCGCTCCGGATGATTGATGAGCAGCGCGATTTGCGCATTTTGGGCAAGCTGTATCTGGTCTATAACAAATTCAGCAATAAGGTCTCCCAGGCAGTTGAGGGGATCGATCTGAAGCTTCTGGGCGGAGCGCCGCGTTACGCGCACGCGCCGGAAAGAGAAGTGATGGAACAGCTTGTGTCGATGAATCTTTTCCGACAGATTCTGAGGTGACGGTATGACCTTTGAAAGAGAACAGGAGATCATCGCCGAGATCAAGCGTTATATCGGCGAGAACCTGCCTCTGAGCGAACTTGATGACGACGAGCTGTTGCAGCACGTCGAGAGACTTACGGGTGAGTGGCTCAAGCAAGAATACTGTTCCATCGAGCAGCGCGTGTCGATTGTGGAACAAGTGTTCAGCTCTATCCGCGGGTTCGGCCTTCTCGACAGTATCATCAAGGATGATTCGATCACAGAAGTCATGATTAACGGGACGGACGATATCTTTATTGAGCAGAACGGTCGACTGTTCAAACTCGATAAGCAGTTTGAGAGCCAGCGACGGCTGGAGGATATCATCCAGCGCATTGTCGGTTTGGCGGGTCGTGAAGTCAATCAGGCGAATCCTATCTGTGACACACGTCTGCCTGACGGGTCGCGCGTCAATGTTGTCCTGCCGCCGATTGCGCTGTGCGGACCGACCGTCACCATCCGGAAGTTCTCCAAAACGCCGATGACCATGGAGAAATTGATAGAGTACGGGTCACTTACAAAAGAGATCGCGGCGCAGCTGGAGATTCTCGTCAAAGCAAAGTACAACATCCGGAAAGACGACGTTCCTGAACGCGCTGTCGAATTACATACCGAGAGATGAGCGCGTCATCACCATCGAGGACTCGGCGGAGTTGCAGATCAAAAATATTGACAATCTCGTCAGACTCGAGACGCGTACCGCCAATGTCGCGGGGGTCGGTCAGATTACCATCCGCGATCTGATCAAATCGTCACTACGCATGAGACCGGAGCGGATCGTCGTGGGCGAGGTCCGCGGCGGCGAGGCGCTCGATATGCTTCAGGCGATGAACACAGGCCATGACGGATCGATCTCGACCGGGCACGCGAACAGCACGGAAGATATGTTGAGCCGTCTTGAGACGATGGTTCTTCAGGGAGCGGCGGGATTGCCGCTCGAGGCGATCCGCCAGCAGATCGCGTCCGCCGTTGATATCATCATCCATCTCTCGCGGCTGCGCGACAAATCGCGCCGCACAATGGAGATCACCGAAGTCCTTGGGTATGAAAACGGACGCATTCATCTGAACCCGCTCTATGTTTTTGTCGAGGACGAGAACAGCACAATATCGCGCGTTTCCGGGAAACTGACGCGCACGGCGAATGAGATGCAAAATAAACAAAAACTTCAAGTCGCAGGATTTAAACATGTGATTTGATGCGCATGACTGTGGCCGACGGTCCTTACGCACCGACGCGTGAGGTAAAGCGAAAGCCGCAAGATTCAGAGTCGCCGCCGCAAAGCTTTGGCCGGTTGCGGTACAGACGACTAAGCCGGAATTGCTGAGAGGTGCACCGTATATGTTCAAGAAAAAGAAAAAAGCGCCGCCTGAACCGGAGTTCTTTTTATCCGCTACGAACATCCCGACGATCAATTACCGCGTCTATTACATGAAAAAGTGGGAAAAAATCGGGTACGCGCTGCTCGCTTTTGTTGTCGGAGCGGCGGTTGGTTATTTGTTCTACGGAGGACTTGCGAAAGACGAATTCGGCCAGTCGACCGTAACCACGTATGTCTTGAATATCTTAATCCCTTCCATTGCCGGCCTGATTGCCGCCAAGCTCTTTATTCCCGCTCGGACTAAAGCGATCATCAGCAAGCGCAAGCGCCAGCTCGCCAAGCAGTTCCGCGATATGTTGGACGGGCTGACAACGTCGCTCAGCGCCGGCAAGAATGTCACGGATGCGTTCTACTCCGTCTATGAAGATCTCAAAGTTCAGTACGACAGCGGCGCCTATATCTTGCGCGAGCTTGAGTTGATTCTCTCCGGGATCCAGAACAACATTCCTGTGGAAGATATGCTGGAGGATTTCGGTGACAGAAGCGACATCGGAGATATCGCGAGTTTTGCCAGTGTCTTTAGTATTAGCTACAGAAAAGGCGGCAATATCAAAGATGTTATCCGGAATACGCATGCGATTCTGAGTGACAAAATGGAAATCGAAGATGATATCGAAACACTCCTAACCGCCAACAAAACGGAACAGAACATCATGTCGATCATGCCGATTGCGATTGTCGCGATCATCAAAGGGATGAGCCCTGATTTCGCGAAGAATTTTTCGACGCCTGCCGGTATATTGGCTTCGACGGTGGCGATCATCATTTTCATCATCGCTTACTTTGTCGGCAAATCAGTGCTCAACATCAAAATGTGACGGGGAGAGTGCGCTATGTTTGGTCTTGCAATTTACGAGATAGCCATTATGGCGGTGGGCACGTTGCTTGTCGCTTGCTGGATCGCGCTCTTTGTAAAAGGCGCGCAGTTTCAGGACATGTTCTCCGTCTTACCTGAGAAAGAGTTCCGCCTGAAGGATATCTACGGCACAGGTTACGCTCTGCTGAACCTTATCGGCTATAAATACAAATCAAAACGAGATAGAAAACTTCGGCAGGAGCTGAACGTTCTCTACGGGGAAAAATACTCGGAATACTATCTGCATGTCACACATGCTCAGCAGGTGACATTTTCCATCACGCTTTTTGTCTTAGCTTTTATTTTTTACGGCTTGGCGCAGGAACTGATGATTATGTTTGTCTTCTTTATGTTCGCGGGACTCGCCTACTATTACTACGGCAATCTTGCGGCCAAAAGAATTCAAGCGCGTTCAGACGAACTTCTGCGCGACTTCGCAGAAGTCGTCTCGAAGCTCGCGCTGCTGACCAATGCGGGAATGATTCTGCGCGAAGCATGGGAGAAAGTGGCGTTCGGCGGTGAGGGCGTGTTTTATGAGGAGATGCGGCTTGCCGTCGAGGACATCCGAAACGGTGTCGCGGAGATCGACGCCATATATGAGTTTGGGAGACGTTGCGTGATTCCGGAGGTAAAGAAATTTACCTCAACCGTTATTCAGGGAATGACTAAGGGAAGTCGCGATCTGACACTCGCACTGCAGGAGCAGAGCCGAGAAGTTTGGCAGCTTAAGAAACAGATTGTTCGCCGGCAGGGGGAGCGCGCGGCCGCCAAGTTGCTTATCCCGATCAGCGTGATGTTTCTTGGAATTCTGATCTTGGTGATTGTGCCCATTCTCGCTAATCTCGGAGCGTAGGGAGCATGATGGCGAAAAAATTATTGACAGCGTGTTCGGCCATGTCAGCTGTTCCGTGCAGGTTGCACAGGAATCTGAAGGCAGGGGATTATTGATTAAATCAAAAAACGCCCTAACCGGAGGAGCCGCATGGAGGGCTTTCATCCGAACATACGATAGGAAAAATCGAACTATACAGGAGAACACACCATGTTACAACAACGTTTAGAACTGTTTATTGGTTTTGTCGCGGGACGGCTCAGTAAGCTATTCAAGGATGAAAAAGGTGAGGTCAATGTCGTCGCCATCGTCGTACTGATCGGCATCGCGATCGCGCTGGCAATCATCTTCAGGAAGGCGATCGGATCACTGCTGACAGACTTAATCAACATGATCAGAGGAAAAGCGCAAGACGCCATTGAGTAAGCAATGGATGAAGGGGACGATTCTCTCGTCCTAAAACGCGCGGGGCGGACGAGCAGCCGACACCTCTTACGACTTGTCAGCCGGTTCGTTCGGGCGAAAATCTGACAGTTGTTTGTCCGGAAAGCGAGGCCTTTCGTATGCGTAAGTTTATTCGCGCTTGGCGCACAAGAAGAAGCGATGAGAGCGGTGTCGTGTTCGTTGAAGCGGCGATCGTCTTCCCCGTTATCTTCTTTGTGGTCTTTTTTCTGATTTTCACGGGGAATCTTCTCTACCAGCGAGCGAAAGCTGAATCGGAGGTCGAACGGTACGCGATCCTCGGCGCAAATGCGTGTGCTGATTCCATAATAGAAAGAGCGCTCAGACATAATGGCGAGCTGATGCTCGAAGACAAAATCAGCATTGAGCCATATCGTTTTCTCAAAGGCAATAGCCGCGCCAGCGTTGTCTCTCTGATCAATGAGAAAGTCGCGAAACAGTTCCACAAAAAGTCGGATGGTTTTTTCCCGGGGATGCGACCTGTGCTCATAACGCCACAGTCGAAGATCGCGCACTTCAACAATTATTTCGTCTACGCTTCATTCGATGTCACGGTTGAGTACGAGATCACGTTTCCCATTCGGTTTCTCGGCGATAAGAATAAGATATCCTTGCGGTTATTTTCCCGCGCCGAAATGCCTGTCAGTTATTCGGCGGAGTTTATCCGGAATACCGACATGGTGATCGATTATCTTGAGGGTAGCGGCGCCATGAAGAATGTTTCCGGAGCTTTTGGCAAAGTCAAGAGCATTTTGAAGATTTTTGATTAAACCACGATAGAAAGGAGCGAAGAGGTCTATGAAATACGTCCGCAGATGTAAAGGCGCCATAACGATATTTCTTGTCAT
>CAZBOM010000080.1:0-983 GCA_964493375.1 uncultured Mageeibacillus sp.
ATGCAATACAACTTGATGTACATTGGGATCAAATTCTGAACCCACGCCCTCGATTTCAACGACACCGAGCTTGCGGAATGTCTCGTCGAGTTGTTGGCTGATCAGTACGATACCTTCCGAAATCTCACGAGCCTCTTCCGTTTCCCATTGTTTCGACGCTTTGATCGCACTGTCCAGACTATCAATCACGGGCAAAAGCGCTCGAACGGCATCCATGACGCCTTCCTCATAACTGGCCGCTTGATCTTGTCTCGTCCGACGCCTGAAATTGTCGAAATCAGCGCAAACTCTTAAATATCGTTGATTGAGTTCACGAAGTTTCTCTTCATCCGTCTCTTCGAGTTCCGTCTCTTTGTGATCAATTTGCGCTTCCGCTTCAACCTCCGGAAGCTCGTCAATTTTCTCACAAGTGACGTCATCGCCTGTCATGCGACTTTTTTTCTTCTTTGCTTTCGCTTCTTCATGTCGTTCGCTCATCGCTTCTTATACTCCTTAATCTCTCTTCCTCTTGTTCTCTCCATCAAGCACCGAACTTTCGCCGCGGCCATAGTGATCTTTCGCCACGTCAGAGAGTGCTCTGTTGACAAAACTGATTTGCGAGATGATATTTCCATATTGCATACGTTTCGGGCCGATCACGCCGATCTGTCCCGATATCTGTTGTCCGATCCTATACGTGGTCGTAATGAATGACATATCTTCCATACCGGCCAGTGCGATCTCTTGTCCTATTCTCACCATATAAGCCGGCCTTTTCTTTTGAACCGTGAGTGAACTTGGCTCGTCTTTCATTTTCTCGAGACAATCGAGGTCCCACTCACACTCCTCAATCGTTTTCTCATCCTCTTCTTGTTCCATCTCTCTCATGTACCCGGCGACCATGTGTTCTTGCTGCATCGCGTCGTAGAAGCGACTGGCGCGGTCGACATCGCGGAACTCCGGATGTTTGAGCAACTGATACTTACCGTCTATATAAACTTCGA
>CAZBOM010000080.1:993-8218 GCA_964493375.1 uncultured Mageeibacillus sp.
CTTCATACAACACTTGATTGACGAGCGCCTCGGGGAGCTCCGACGCCTCAGCCGCCGAAGAAATTGTGACAAGCGTGATGTCATCGAGACGCTTTCCGGCGAGACATCGTTCGATCGCTTGGCCGATCTCATTGAGATCCTTCTCATCAATAAACGCGGGAATCCTGATCAATCGATCGTGAACAATTCCCGGCGATAGCACTAAAACGACAATCGCTCTCCCCGGCTCAATCATCATGATTTTAATTTGTTCAAGACTCGTATCGGAGTACTGCGGTGAGAGCACGACCGAGAGGTAATTCGTTTTCTCGGCGAGATATTCCGCTGTCCGTTCGATCATCTCCTTGGCTTCGCCGAGATTTTCCGAAAGATATTTTCTGATCGCGGCAGCTTCTTCAGGGGCTATCTTCGGCAATGAAAGCATATTATCGACGTACGCTCTATAACCCTTATCGGAAGGCATACGACCGGCCGATGTGTGAGGTTTCTCAAGGTACCCCATCTCCTCCAACTCGGCCATTTCATTTCGAATCGTCGCTGAGGAGTAGTTTAAGTTGTGTCGCTTAACAAGCGACTTTGAGCCGACAGGTTCACATGTCTCAACGTAATCGTCGATGATTGCTTTTAGAATTTGCTTCTTACGGTCATCCATGTCGCTTGCCCTTTCAAACATTGGCACTCGCTTGCGTCGAGTGCTAATAAGAAGATAACACCTTCAAAAGGGAGTGTCAATAAAGATGGCGTGTCGAAGGTGACAAGACCGTGAACAATTTAGAAGAAAAGACAAAAGACAGCGTGTTAGAGAAATTCTCGGGCGACGACATCGGCAAAATCGAGACCTTTAGATGATAGACAGATGCGATCTTCGAGGCGTTCAATAAGCCTTTCGCGCTCCAGTCGGGCAAGTTGTTTAGCGAAAATATCGTTGTAATCGACTTGGTGACGCTGATAAAAACGCTCGTGCGAAACGCCTTCCATTAGTCGCAGCCCGAGAATCATCGTCTCGATACGCGCCGATTGTTCATCGACGATCTCTTCGACCGTCGCTTCACCGAAAGGCCCGTTTCTATGATCGCGGACGTTCGAAAGCCATTGATCGAACGACGCGGGATTACATCGTCTGACTCCCCCCATGTAACTCGCAGCGGCAGGCCCCACCGCTAAATAGGGATCGGCATGCCAATAGACGAGATTATGTTTTGATTCTGCGCCGGAACAAGCGAAGTTGCTAATCTCATAATGCCTCAATCCTTTCGAATGGAGACCTTCAATCAGCCGGGTGTTCATCAGCCTTTCTAAATCGTCGTCAGGGAAATCATCAGGTGCTTCTCTCCATCGATCGTAGAATGGTGTCCCTTTGGAAATAGACAACGCGTAGCTGGAAACGTGGTTGATAGGCAGGCGCCTGACGAGCTCCAGCGCCTTATCGATATCATCAAGTGACTGAGTCGGCAACCCTGTCATCAAATCAATTGAAATATCTCGAATCCCCGCATCATCAGCAAGTTCGACAGCTTGAGTCGCTTGATCGACGGTGTGACGACGTCCGGCGAGTTTCAATAAACTGTCAGTCGCCGATTGAAGACCGAAGCTGACTCGGTTTATCCCCGCTTCGCGCCACAGGCGTGGGATTTCTGTTTGGATGCTTTCATACTTAGATGAACATTCGTTGACAATTGACTCGGGATTTGCTTCAAGCGTGATATCGCAGTGACTTGAAAAATGAAAAAGCGCGCGAGCGCGTCCGATAATATCAGCCATTATTTCCGGTTTGAGATACGATGGCGTTCCGCCTCCAAAGTAGACAGTTTCAAGTGGTCGAATCTCGACTCGGTGTCGCTGAGATTCTTCAGAGATACGCGCAAGCTCTAGAAAGACACCCTCATACCAACTATCAACAAGTTCTTTCGTCGCGTCGGGAACAGAGAAAAAGTCGCAATAAGCACATGTGCCGTGGCAAAAAGGGACGTGAATATAGAGCGAGGTGACACATTGCCTCGCGGCGTATGTCACCTCGCTTTTATGATCCAATCGTTTCATTAATAAATGAACAAATACTTACAATGAGTCCGATGGCTTAGGAAGGATCAACCTCTCTCGGTATGTCCTTCACGGCCGTATCGATATTGGAGTCACTGATCAGTTCCTTAAACGACACAGCAAGCCCCGCGAGACTTTGAATGTTCGAGGGGATGATAATCTTCGTCGCGCGACCATCGGCGACAGTTGCCATCGTCTCAAGGCTCTTCAAAGCGATAAGCGCTTCATCGGCATCGACTTCCTTGATCATGCGCAAACCTTCAGCCGTCGCGTGCTGAATGGTCCGGATCGCTTCCGCGCGACCTTGCGCCTCACGAATCGACTGCTCTTTTTTCGCGTCAGCGCGCAAAATCGCCGCTTCCTTCTCACCTTCTGCCACGCGGATGAGCGCTTCTTTTTGACCTTCCGAGATCAAGATATTTTCGCGTTTCTCACGCTCAGCTTTCATCTGGCGTTCCATGGCCGTCTGAATCTCTCGTGGCGGGATGATGTTCTTGAGTTCCACTCGATTGACTTTGATACCCCAAGGATCGGTCGCTTCGTCCAACGTTTGGCGCATGCGCGTGTTAATGACATCGCGCGATGTCAATGTTTCGTCGAGCTCCAAGTCACCGATCAAGTTACGCAGTGTTGTAGCGGACAAGTTTTCGATAGCGACGATCGGATTCTCAATGCCGTAGCAGTAGAGAACCGGGTCGACGATCTGATAGAACACGACCGTGTCGATCTGCATCGTGACGTTATCTCGCGTGATAACAGCCTGCGGCGGAAAGTCCGCGACTCTCTCTTTCAATGAGACGCGGCGTTCGATTTTGTCCAAGAAAGGTACTTTGGCGTGGATACCTGTTTTCCAAGTTGTCTTATAGGTGCCGAGCCTCTCAATGACAAAGGCTTGCGCCTGCGGGACGACGCGGATGTTCCTGATAAAAAGGATCAGCACCGCCAGAGCAATAATGCCGAGCGCGATATACCCCCAAGGGATAATGGACGCTATTAAAATGAATGATTTCATGTCTTCCTCCTAGATTTTTCGTTTCTGCTTTCTACTCTTATTCAACCGTATGAGTTTATGAACTTCCGCCCATTCTCTCCGGATGATCGTTATTTATTGTGCCGATGATCTCGCGACGTTCTGACAAGCAATGGTCTGCCACTTTCGCAAACGATCAATAGCTAATGGCTTCGCTCTTGTCACTCCAAAGGTTGTACAAAACCTTGCAAAGGTTCGACAATCGCTTTAACGCCTGTGATACCGACAACATTGACGAGTTCGCCTTCTTGTAAGATTCCTTCACCTTCAAGCCTCGCGCTCCAGATCTGTCCTTGCACTTTAATCTGTCCGGCACCGGTCAACGAATGAATCGTCTCGATCACGATCCCTTCTTTGCCGATGATGCGATCGGCATTTGTCGCTCGAACTTCTCGCTTAAGGAGCTTCGGCTTGATCATAAAGAAAAAGATGAGGAAACCGAGTCCCGAAAGAACAATGAATATCGTGAACTGCAATGCAATCGAAGCACCTAAAAGCGCCGCAATCAAAGAGGCTACCGCTCCAAAAATGAACCAGAGAGACACGAGATTGAGCGTCGCGAGTTCCGCTACCACCGCAATGGCCAAAATAATCCCCCAAAACAGCAAATCCGACACACCCATGATGCTGTATGCAACAAATAGATTCGTCATCTCTTTTGTATCCTTTCTACCTTTTCACGCTCAATGTGGTAGAAGCGTGAATACATCAACCATCAAATTCGTAATCGAGCGGGCCTTTACGGGCAAGCTGCACGAGAACAAATGCCGTGTTATTAATGCGAAGTGTCAAGCGCGGAAGGCTCTTGTAATCTTTCTCCGCATCCTTATTATCCTGTTGTTCCTCATCAATTTCTTCAGGGTCTTCCCAATCGATCGGCAATGTCTGTCTCGCCTTTTGCTCTTCGATATCCTTAAAAAGATCCTCAAGTGTCTTCGTCTTATCAAACTGAGTTCCTGAGATCACGCCTGCCGACGAAATAAACAGAGGGTTTTTATTTTCCAGTCCAACTTCCGCGATAGAATTGATTCGATATTCACCCGATTCGAAGAAGACAACCGGTATACCCGCCTGATCGAAAGGCGTATGATCCGAGAGTTTCATTGTCCACTCGCGAAAAACTCCTTGTCTCCCGTTCGGGAGTTCAGCTATAAAGGATGCCTGATTTGTGTAGATGGCATATCCGTTTCGCGTATTGAGTTTATACTCAAAGAAAATATCTGTCGCTTGATACAATTTCCTTCGCTTTGCGTAATCTTTGTATTGTCCTCCGGTCACAGAATTTTGCCCGGCATGCGCGTAGACTTTGTCTCCGGCGAAAATGGGACCCACATTGACCATCGCATCAATCCGTGAACGCTCGTCATCTGACAACGAATTGAGAAAATGTTTCGCGCCCGCATATGAATCTGTACCGGCTCCGAAGAAAACAAACGTGATGTCATAACCCGGTTTCATGTCGCGCATAACTTTCGCGGCTGTTAACAGGGAGGCGACACCGGACGCGTTGTTATGTATTCCATCGGCCACCACTTGATCTGTCACGCCTTCTTCATTCGGTTCCAGTTTCACGATCGGTGTATCATAATGAGCGCCGATGACTAAAATAAGATTGTCTCGGCGTTCAGGGTGCTCTTCTTCACCGGTGCCTTTTGTTTTAGGCGCGTAACGAAAACCGGCTCCTTCTAACCGTGTGATCACATTGCGAGATGTCTTGGAAGTTCCATCACTCGCGACCGATTGAAACTCTTGTATCTCCGCTTGGTAACCGTGTTTTTTCAATTCGCTGGAGATAAATGTCGCCGCTTCTTTCTCTTGGTTAGAATACGGTTCTCGGCGTGGGTATCGCGCGGCTAATTGTCGAGCGAACTCCGCCCCGCTATGTCCGTAATCAGCGATCCGAATCGGTTCTTTATCGTTATTTTTTGAGCAAGCAACACTGATCAAAGCGAGAATCGCAACCATGACCAAAACACTTAAACGACAAAACAGGGATTTAAAATCAGACGAATGGATCGCCCGATCTCCCCGTAAATTCGCATTTTTCTTTCTCATTTCATAACATGCATTATTCATGTATAACCTTACTTTCACCGACTTAATTATACCATATTCATAGTAGCGAACTCGTCAACTACATCGCACGCTATGGTATGATTTGTATATGTGCAGAGTTGGCTTGTCATCGGAATTTCAAGGTTTTCTTCGAGCAAGACTAAAGAGACTTGCCGTCATCCTGTTGCTTGCGACACTATTTCTCTCATTTGTTAATTCTTCTCCTCTCGCGGCGGACACAAACAGCACGCTCGCGATTGAAAATGAAAGAGCGCGAATGAGTGAAGGCTTTGAACCGACAATTAAGCTCCCCGCCGTTCTCGCTCTTGACTCGGCGCTTCGTTCAGAGCTTTACACCAGAAATAGTGATCTCATTCTCGAAATACCTGCCGTGGCGCGCCTGATGACACATTACTTGGCATCAGAACGTCTACCTGTTGATGACATGATTATGATCAGCAGAGAATCTGCCCGGCTTTCGGAATACGAAAGTGATCTTGATATTACTTTCCGCGAAGGTGATTCCTTTCCCCTTCGCTACATTCTCTTGCGCATGATGTTCCAAAATTCAGATGCGGCGGCCGTCGCCCTTGCAGAGAAAATAGCCGGGTCGAAACGAGAGTTCGTCGCGGAAATGCAAAAGACAGCGGCAATGCTCGGCATGACTCACACAACCTTTTTCGCTTGTGATGTCGTAAGAGCTGAGCGAGAGGCTGGAACTCCTTCTGCAATATCTTCAGCCATATCGATCTTAGACGAGCACAATGCGCAAGAAATCAAAGGCGCGCCGATTATTCCTGAAGCCGGCGTCAGAGTCTCGACAGCCAAAACAACGCTAAGAGATATCGCACGACTGGTCGCGGCGATTCAAGCGAACACACGGGCCAAAAATATACTCTCCCTTCAAGAAGAGCTTGTTCAAGTCACGCTCGCATCGACCGTCCAGGTCGTCGCGATGCGTTCTCCGGCGAGTCGTCTTCGAACACTTTCCGAAAATCGAATATCAAGCGCATGGCAAATGATGACGAATCGTTACTCACTCTCGCTCAGTGTCGGTTCAACAACAGATGGCATTGCCATGATAGCCGTGGCGACGTCGCTTCGCCAAGCGAACATGACACAGCCAATGCTTCAGCTTTACCAAGATGTCAACAGTTTCTACACGAAATCGGTGCTGACTCGCGTCGGTGAGAAATACCCCGGCGCTCCCGAAGCGGCTGAGAATGGCGAATTATTTTCCTTAGTCTATCTTGATTCTGTCGATTATGTACATCCGAAAACAGATCACTTCTTGATGCCTAAGCTCGACTATATTGGGAACGCTCCCTACCCACTGCCTATTCAAAAAGGCGTCATGACGGGACAAGTCATCTTTACGTTGAAAGACGAGACGCGCATTCCTGTGCGGGTGGGATCAGGTTCAGATATTTTAGCGAGCAATAACATTTTAAGTAACGGCATTCAGCAAATGGCTCGCAACCCCAATTTAGGCTACAGCATT
This sequence comes from uncultured Mageeibacillus sp., assembly GCA_964493375.1. Lineage (GTDB taxonomy): Bacteria > Bacillota > Clostridia > Saccharofermentanales > DTU023 > UBA4923. The sequence goes on from CAZBOM010000080.1 coordinate 7,620, forward strand.
GTAGCCGTCGCCGGAGTCCTTTCACTCACTCTGCTTGTTGTTATCCTTCGAGAAATCAAGAATATCCGGTATTGGCGACGCCTAAAATTCTTAGAAGATACGGTTCAGTCGGCTCGCAATATTCTTGTCGGCGATCAACGACAGAACGATAAAACGCGCTAGGAACGACGTCTCACCCACGGTGAGATTCTGTCCATATAAAATTGTTCAAAAACTCTCAACACATAAAAGTAAACGAAAAGAAACAGTTGCAATGTCACCATGACGAGCACAACGATCAGCAGTGTCGACGAATCAAATCGCTTCACCGCGAATCGATCAATGCCGACAATAAAAAGAGCTACCAATGTCAATCCCGACATCACAATATGTGAGATAATTCTCGTGACGATCATGCTTGTTCGAATTCGCATGAATGTAATAAGTTGCGGCAACAAGCCAAAACAAAAGGCGAACATCACGCCGGCAAAGACCCCCGGGAAAATGAAAGCGACGGCTGTTGTCACGAGATAAACGAGAAAAGCATTGCGTTGACCGAGCTCTAAATAAGCAATCACAATCACAAGCGATGCCATCGTTAGCAGAAAAAATCGACCTGT
>CAZBOM010000081.1:0-8086 GCA_964493375.1 uncultured Mageeibacillus sp.
CCTTATTACGCATCTGCGACCCGGATTACGAATCGCCCGTCATGAGCGATTTCTCGATGGGGTTTGCGTTGATGAGTATTTTCACGCTTGTAATCGGTCCGATTGATTACAACTTTGTCGCCAAGGGCTCGACCGCAACGAACTTCCTGTGGAATATCGGTGTGTTCACCTTCTATGCCACTGTCGCAGCGATCGGATACGTTTTACTCGTGAGAAATAGGCGAGCCGGAGCGAAAGCAAAATAAAGATAGATTTCCATAACCATTTGAGACCGCAGGCCTTGATCTTGCTTGTATAGGATCAGGCGAGTAGATGTCCATGTGAGACAGCAGGCCTGACCTTACTTGGCTAGGATCAGGCAAGTAGATGTCCATGTGAGACCGCAGGATGTTATCCGCGACGACGATCGGGAGCTAAAGCAAAATGAAAATTGATGTCCATGTCCATGTGACACCGCCGGATATTATTCGAGACTGGGAAAAATACGGGGCGACTGAGCCGTATTTCAAGATGCTTTCAGAAAGCCCCGTCAACCAGTTTGCGATGGCTGAACAAGCCGTTGAAGCGTTGGAAGCGGACGGCTTTGACATGGGTGTCGCCTTCGGCTTTGGTTTTCAGGATATGGGCCTCTGTCGCTATGTCAACGACTATGTTATGGAAAAAGTCCGCGAGTTCCCCGATCGTCTGATTGGTTTTGCCGCCGTTCTTCCACAACATCCGGAGGTCGAGAAGGAACTCATCCGCTGCTACGAAGGCGGTCTTCGTGGCGTCGGGGAGATTTTTCCGGAGGGGCAACGTTTTGCGATTGAGTCGGAAGAAGAGATGGCACCGTTCGCGAGACTTTGCACGGAGCTCGATATTCCGGTGCTTCTCCACCTCAATGAGCCGGTTGGGCACTACTACGCCGGCAAAACAAAGACAACCTTGCACCAAGCGGAGCAATTCGCGGAGAATTTTCCTGATCTCGACATCATCTATGCGCATTGGGGCGGCGGGCTGTTTTTCTACGAATTGATGAGAGAAGTGTCTCGAACGTTGAAAAATGTCTACTACGACACCGCCGCATCGATTTTTCTGTATGGACATAAGGTCTATAACGTAGTAAAAACGCTTGGGCTCACCGACAAAGTTTTGTTTGGAAGCGACTACCCGCTTTTGCCGCTCCATCGGTACTTCCGCGATATTAATCGCAGTGATTTATCCGAAGATGAAAAGGCAGCCATCTTAGGTGGTAACGCAAAACGACTTTTAAAACTCTGATCGCTGACGATAATTTTGTTCGCCGCGATTTCGCTTGAAACAATAAAAGCAGATTTCGCGGCGTAAAACATGGCTTGAATAACTTTCAGTATGCGGTACTCGCCGCTTGCTATATAGCGTGAAGTATAGTTGGCATGTCTGCTGGTTTTTCTCAACGTTATGTCGTTTTAAGGCATCATTTTCATGTCGTTGACGTTGTTTAATTAATCAGTGTCTATTTAAATGCGGTTTTGTTATCAGAACTATTTAATACTCAGGATAAATTGGCAATATATTTCGAACCGCCCTCATGTTACACAGCTTGCATTATTCAATAAATAAGTATTATTATTTGGTTATCAGACATAAATATGTCGAACACAAAGGAGACAATGAAAATGTTTAAAGCAAAAGGTGGAATACTCATCTCTATTGGTTCAATAGGGATGATCATTGGAGCAATTGGAACAATTATTATCGGTATTTTGACGACCATAGCACTCTCTTGGATATTAAGCATCATTGGTACGGCTGAATTGAATGAGGTAGGTTTTGCTGCCACGTTGTCTGCTTTAGGAGCAGTGGCGGGACTTCTTATCATCGCTTTCGGGGTTCTAATGATGATTCTTTCAATCATGGCATTTAAACGTAGAAACAATCCGCTTAAGGCAGTATTCTGTATCGTGATTGGACTTATTTTCTTGGTGCTTTCGGTTGCATCCTTGTTTGGAGATGTAACTTTTGCAAATATCGGCTCGATCGTGTTGTCTGCTTTGATCTTTATAGGCGGAATTCTCAATAAACAACAAGAAGGTGAGTACCGTGCGGCTATGCAACAGCAAGGTCCCTATGGTCAACCATATCAGCCGTACGGTCAACCGTATGGACAGCAACCTTACGGTCAACCTCAACAACCATACGGGCAACCTCAACAACCATACGGGCAACCTCAACAGTCACCGTATGGGCAACCACAGGGACAGCAACCGCCGTATAACCAACCTCCACAACAGTAAGTCACAGATTGGGAGGTTAAACAACCAGTAAAATTCTTAACGGAATTATGTTGATCCAGAGACCGCCTTGGCACCATGTCGAGGCGGTCTTTTTAATGCTATGATGAATCTTTGAGGTGCTTGCTTCACGAGAAATGAAACACGGTGAAGACACCCATACAGAAATCGATGATCTTGAGAAAATAAGTCAAACAGCACGACCTTTCAAGACAAACCGGAGGATGCGTATGAGAGCGATGGAAGAGAAGATTCTGGAAGAAGGCTGTATTTTGCCGGGTGAGATTGTACTTGTTGACGCATTTTTGAATCAACAAGTCGATGTCAATTTTCTTCAGAAAATGGCCGACGAATGGTATGAATATTTTGGAGATCGAAAGATCACCAAGGTCATGACAGTGGAAGCGTCGGGAATTGCGATCGCGACTATTGTCGCCATGCGTTTCGGTGTCCCACTCCTTTTCGCAAAAAAATATGAGAGCTATAATGTGACCGGCGATCGACACCAATCGACGGTTCACTCCTATACGAAGGGCAAAACATACGCGATTTCGATTTCGCGCCGTCTGCTCACGGAAGACGATTGCGTCTTAATCATCGATGACTTCCTCGCGAAGGGAAGCGCGCTCAACGGTTTGATCGATCTCGTAAAAAGCGCCGGCGCCCAAATAGCCGGTATCGGCGTCGCGATTGAGAAAACGTTCCAATCGGGCGGGCATGAGCTTCGTGAGCGCGGTTATGAGATTTATTCGCTCGCTCAAGTGTCAGGTTTTGACGAAGAAAACAATATCTATTTCGAGCCCGAACCGATCATCTAACTGAAGGACAAAAAAGTGCGAATAGCTGTCATCGAAGATAACGACATTCAACTCAAGCAAACGCTCGAATGGGTGGTCGCTTGGCAGCGTGACAAAGATATGACCGGCTCCGTTCGCGGTTTTCGCAGTTCCGATCATTTTCTTTTTGCAAGCGAAGATGAGACGTTCGATCTTCTTCTCGTCGATATTCAGATGGAAGGGACAACAGGGATTGAGCTCGCACGCAAGCTTCGTGCTTCCGGCGTCGAGACGCTCCTCGCCTTCTTAACGGCCGATCGAGAATTTGTCTTCGATGGGTATAAAGTTGATGCGCTCGACTATCTATTGAAACCGATTACCGAACAGGATGTTTGCAATCTTCTCGAAAAGGCTTCTAAAGAGCTGGGACGGCAAAAGCCCGTCTGGATTGTTGAAACCGATGGCGAACTCGTCGAAGTTCGCGTCGACTATGTATCGCACATCGAAGCGCGAAACCATCAGACGGTTCTTTCGACGCGCCAAGGCACCTATACGACTTGGGAAACACTGGCGCATTGGCGAGAGCGCATTGAAAACGCAGGTTTCAGCAATAAATTTATTGCGCCACATCGCAGTTTCATCATCAATCTTGCATGGGTGCGCCGACTCGATCGAAAAACAATTCGCATGGCCAACGGTGATGAGATTCCGATCGCGCGCGGTCGTTTCGCCGAAGTGTCGCAGGCTTGGCTCGCCAGTCGTCGCGTTGAACTAGAATAACGTTTAAGGAAGAGTAAGTGAACGGCGGTGAGATTCCAGTCGCCACGGCCGTTTCGCCAAAGTGTTGCAGGCTTGGCTTGCCAGTCGACGCTTGGACATTGAGTAAGAATCATAAAATGAATGAATGAGGTGACTGAGTGTGTTGGAGACGATAGCGCTCTATGCATGTTTTCTATTGCCGATATACGGCGCGCTTCGTCTCGCTCGTTTTGAGAAAGGTCTCATCAAATATGTCGTGCTCGTCACGCTGATGCTCGCGGGACTTGCGGTATCGGTCTATTTTTCGATACCTTGGATCTTTTTTGTGATCGACGGAATATTTTTGCTCGCGTTCACCTTCTTTTACGATGAAGAGCCTTTCCTATGGAAGTTGTACATTCTTGTTCCGCTGCTCGTGCTCGCGACGGTCGCTGCATTAACTCTCCCCGTTTCCTATGCGTTTCCTATTACGGCGGGTGCCGGCCTTCTTCTCATCTGGCACTGGCGCAAGCAACTCAATATATGGCGCGCGATTTTGCTAATCGCAACGTTTGGTCTGGCGACGCAAGTATCGCCGCTCTGGCTCCTTTTGTCACTTACGGTCGTCGGTTTTGCCGCGCTCGATTACGTGGTGCTCACGGACGAGCTTCAATTCGCCCAAGATACCGAGCGCTTTCAACGCCAATTGCTCGCGAACCAATATGAAGAAGTAAAAGACATTTACCTGCAAATGCGTGGATGGCGCCACGATTATCACAACCATCTACAGAGCATGAAAGCCTACCTTGCCACCGATGAAACAGCAGCGCTATCGAATTATTTGAACGAGTTGGAAAAAGATCTCGATTCAGTCGACAGGCTCGTTAATAGTGGAAATATGATGGTGGACGCGATTCTGAACAGCAAACTCAGCCTCGCGAAAAAACACGCGATTGATCTCGATGTCACGGTCAAAGTCCTCCCCGTGCTCTCAATCGGCGATGTCGATCTTTGCGTTATCCTCGGGAACTTGCTCGATAATGCCATTGAGTCATGCGAAAAAATACCGGTCGAGGATCGTTTCATTCGACTGTATATGGAGACGCGAGGAGAACAATTCTATCTCTCGATTCAAAACGCGGCGAAAGAGGAACTCGGCTTTGACGAGCGCCATTATATCTCGACGAAACGCGGGCACCACGGCCTCGGCATGAAGCGCGTGAGCTTGCTCGTAGAGAAATATGACGGCTTCCTCAATCTCCAAAACGAACCAGGTATTTTCGCCACAGAAGTCAGCATCCCGCTTTAAGGAACCCCCTTTTTCAATTAACAACTGAATCAAGTCAATCTAGATGGACGATGTCTGCAGGAATGGATCAAGAGGGTCGACCTCTTCCGGAGATGTCAAATCAAACGTGTCCGAATTTTTCGTTATGTCGTTGCTAATAATTGAAGCCTAAAGACTTGCAACGAGCGACCTTTCACTCAGGATCGTGGCGCTTTTTTACATTTCACGTAATAAAAACGACCTTCTACAGGAAAAGTGCGTGACAAGCTTTTTTGTTTGGTATGTTTCTGATGAACGAAAATGTGACGGGAGGAAGGTCCGTTGAAAGACTTTATCAGGAACATAAGATTTTTATCGAGGCTGTGGCGGGAAGTCACTCCGGGGCAGCATCCGCTTTTCTGGAATGCGGCATATCTTGGCTGCATGGTTGTGAATGCCGCGATGATCGTCCTGTTACCATCGGTGGCGGTGTCGATTCTCGCTCAAGGCAAATCGATTCTGTATCTTGTCGCCGCTGCTCTTGTCACAGGGATAACGCTAGGCCTGAAGAGCTATCTTGATCTCCGGTCGTACTATCCGAAAATGATGTTTCGCGCGCAATCGGCCTTTGTCGTCAGTAGCCGGATGATGCGTTACGATGTCGAACGGATGCAGAGCCGAGAAGGAATGGACTTGCAGGGGACGATTCGCCAAGCGTCACTTCAAGGGAATCAGCTTGGTATCGAAGCTTTCTGGAGAAATTTGCGAGACCTCCTCGTTGCTCTTATGTCTGCCGCGGCCTATCTGGTCATGTCTGCCGTTGTTGATTGGCGCTTGATGCCTCTCATTCTTTTGCCAAGCGTGGTGAAGGCTATTTTCGACATCCGTTTATTGCCCTTTGAAGAAAAATCATTTAATGAACGAAAAGAACTAGGTGTTGAAACATATTTTTTTCAACAAGAGTGTCTTCGCAATGAAGCCGGAAAAGATGTGCGTCTCTACCCGCTGCGTCACATGTTCAAGGAGAAACTTGAAAGCAAATGCCATGAATCGCTGGCCATTCGCCACGGGGTGATGAAGAAAAAACTTATCCATGAAACAGTGTTCTTTGTATTGCGAGCTATCTGCTTGCTTCTGAGCGGTTGGCTCGTCATTCGGCATCGTCATGAAGGTTTGGAAGCGGCGACGCTCATCTTATTCCTTGGATCGATCTGGGGGATTTCAACGTACATTCAGGACGGGATCTCGAAGATTTATGATACGCGACTCAATCAAAAACTTACGACGGATTTTCGCGAAAAGATTGAGCGCGAAGAGCAATATGCGGCACTTGATCACGGTAATCAAACATCAACAACTCGCGATCAAGTGTCACCGGTTCGCGATCAAGCGTCACCGGCCCGCGATCAAGCGTCACCGGCCCGCGATCATGCGTTAACAAGTCGCGGTCAAGCGTTAACAAGTCGCGATCAAGCGATAGAGCCATTGAGTGCTGACAGTCGCCAAGGGGCATACGGATTGCCGAGAGATATTGTTTTCGAAAATGTGAGCTATCGCTATCCCGGAAGCGAATCAGAGGTGATCCAATCCCTTAACTTGACAATCAAAGAAGGACAAAAGCTCGCGCTTGTCGGTGAAAACGGTGCGGGGAAAACAACGCTCGCGATGCTTGCGGCAGGTATTTATAAACCCACGCAAGGTCGCGTACTTTGGGATGGTATTGATGTGGCCACGATCCCTCGGCAAGAACGAAACCGTCAGTTGCTCTTCGTCTTTCAAGACGTTTTCGTTTTCGCGGGTACGTTGGCGGAGAATGTATGCGGATGTGAGCGCCAAGATATTGACGAACCTCGATTGTGGAAAGCGTTGGAAGAAGCAGGGCTTGAGGAGATGGTTCGCAAACTCCCAAAAGGCATCGACACGCCGCTGACAACCTATATTGAAAAAGACGGAGTCCAGCTCTCCGGAGGTCAGACTCAGCGACTCATGCTCGCCCGCGCGCTTTACAAGGATGGATCACTCCTGATTCTCGACGAACCGACTTCAGCCCTAGACCCCTTAGCGGAGGCCGAGCTTTATCGCAATTATTATCGACTGGTGAAGGATGATACGTCGATCTTTATCTCGCATCGTCTCTCCTCAACACAGTTCTGCGATCGAGTTGTTTTCTTGAAAAACGGAACGGTGGCGGAAGACGGCACACACGCAGAATTGCTTGCCTTAGGAGGCTCATACAGTGAAATGTTTGAAGCTCAGGCGCAGTATTACAAAGATGATGAATCCACAGAGGAGGAAGCGCGATGAAAATCAAAATGATGGGATGGGTATTGAAACAAGTCCATCAATTGGATCGATCCTACATACCTCTTCAGTGCCTGAAAACACTCACAGAACTTCTGTCTATTTATGTTCCGTTTTTCCTAATGGCGCCGATCATCAGAAGCGTGATCGCAAAAGAATGGCAGGCACTACTTCTACTCGTGTTCGCATTGCTCGGATTGCGCACCGTGTTACATTATGCGACCAAAGTTCTGTCGCAGCTCGCGTTTCATCGTGGTGTTCGAGTCGATGAGTTGCTTAAAAATGAATTGCATTTGCATGCCGCCAACGTCGATTTTGTATCATTCCAAGACACAGATCATAAAAGTTCTTTTCAGAGAGCGCTCGAGAGTTTGAATTATCAGGGTAGTTTTTTAACCTTGCTTCAAAAGATTTTTACAGTCATCGGAGCCGGGCTCAGCGCGATGGTATCAATCGGCATGACGGTCGCGTTGTTGACCTCGAAGCCGACGCGAGGTGGTTGGGCCGCAACGGTCGCAAATCCGTGGGTGTCATCGGCCGTCTCCTTCGTTGTCCTCGCTGTCTTATTCACAATCGTCTTTTATGGTATGCAGCGATTCGCCAAAAAAGCGCGTATTTTCCATGAAGACCATATCGATGTCGAGCGTCGAATCATGTATCTCGTGACGCATATACTCTTCGCCCCACAACACTTTGCTTGATAGTGTCCTATAAAGTGGTGTAAATTGCTTGGCACAAAAAGAGCCACCTCA
>CAZBOM010000082.1:0-2414 GCA_964493375.1 uncultured Mageeibacillus sp.
CTGTAATCATGACGCCTGTGTTGACACCCCACGCCATGATCGCGCGCTCAAACGCGAAATCGCCTTTGAAGACTTTCTTGAACAGCGGCACCATAACGAAATACGTGCCAATGAATCCAATAACACACATGATGGCAATCGGAACGATAAACTGTGAAATCGCTTTAATCGGTAATGTCATCAACGCGGCTGTAATCGCGAAATCAGACAGCGTTCCGGTAATGCGCGATTTAACCTTCGTGTCGATCATCCAGTTCAATTTCAGCTTTAGCAAGATGAAGTTGAGAACATACATAATCAGAAGAGCATAGAACCAAACGGGTAGGAAAAGGCTCGGCCCCCAAACGCGCATCTGCCGATGGAGCAAATACGCCAACCCCGCGGCGATCAGCAAAATGCCGAGATGAATGGTGAACGTCTCAATAGCGCTGCTGTACATCGTTTCGCGACCGAGACTTTTTTGTTTTTCAATATCTCTCGTGTAGCCTTGTTGCAGATCTCGCGGCACTTCACCCTTGCTCCCAAGGTAGTGCGTCTCACCGCGTTTCATCGCACGATTAATAAAGAAAATACCCAAAAGCATTCCGCCGATGAGTCCGATTGTCGCCGTTGTCAGCGCGACACCCTGTGCTGTCTGCCACCACGGAAGCCCAAAGTCCTTCAGAATACTACCGAGTGCGGTCGCCATACCGTGACCTCCGGAGAATCCCTGACCGAGCTCATAACCGAATGTTCGGTACAGCTCTGTTCCGGGGCGAATCGCTGTGATCGCGAGATTGACGCCATAGCCCGTTATGTACTGAATCGAGCCTCCGAGCGAGAAAATCCCCGTCATCAAAAGCACGATCGGCAACATATCTTTCATGCGACGTTGCTTTCGCGCGGGATCCATGAACATGCCGAGTGGCGCGGCGGCAAAAACAGGAACAATTAAAACAACCGGCAGCGCCGCCCAAAATTTCATCCAGTCTTCCGGAAACGGCAGTGGTGCGCCGGCGCCCCATATCCCCGGACCGAGCAAAAGGCCGATCGTTCCGCCGATGACTGATGCCGGCAACATCCATTTCCGAAAAATAGGTACTTTAGCTCTGAGAAAAGCTCCTATAAAAAGAAACCCGCCGACTACCGCGGTGGCAATCAGCATTTCCTGCAAAACAGCTGAAGTCACAATCATATCCTCCTAAATTTTAGGCGGTCAACCGGCTACTGTTTATTCTTAAAACCTCTTCGAATGAATAGCCGGTCTCCTCAAATACGTTTCCTCATGATGTTTCCCTTGCAAAGAGAACACCGCTTCTGCACAGGGAACACCACCCCTCCTACTTGTTATCACCACTGTGAGTGCGCAACAATAAAATAAAGCCGCAACTCCACACATTTTTAAAGAATGTGCACGATAACAATGGCTTTTTCCTGCGTAACTGCTATCACCGCCGATGTTGTGTCACGACAAGACAGAGCCGCAACTCCACACATTTTTAAAGAATGTGCACGATAACAATGGCCTTTTCCTGCTTAACTGTTATCACCGCCGATGTTGTGTTGCGACAGGGCAGAGCCGCAACCCCACACCTTTTTACAGAATACGAGCGATAACAATTGCCACTATTCTATCAAATAATTGAACTATTCAACGTCGTGCAGATACCGAAACCAGAAGCAAAACTTACACACTAAATTGGCGTGATGCTAAACGACATTTCACTGTAATATGTATAAATCTTCCCCATTGCGACGATTCAATAGAGTCTCTTGCAAATGAAACGTCCTCATTGGTTCTCCCAATTGTCCACTCGGGTAGAGTTAAAAAGATTGCAGCACACTTTGCCAGCCAAGTTTTTTGCAAAAATGAAAAATGATGTATTCAGAAAATTAGTGTCATCTCGACATGTTCAATCGGAATGTGATTGGGGACAAACGGTTCACCACATACTTGGTAGCCAAGCTTCTCGTAAAAAGGAAGAACGCTCGTACGAGCTGTCAGATAAATTCCTTTTTTGCCGGCTTCTCTGGCTCGAGCCTCAAAAACACGCGCGATATGTGCGCCGATTCCAAAACCTTGATACGCCTGATCGACCGCCATATAACGGAGTCGCACAAGAGGTTCACCTCGATCAAGATAGGTCGCCATTCCGACAAGTTTTTGCCCGTCAAACGCTCCGTAAATAAAATCGCCAACCTCCCCGAACAAATCATCTTCGGCAATCGATTTTCCCCATGGCGCCCGAAGTACTTCATGGCGGAGCAACAATGTCTGATCGTAACCATCGCCTTGAAAAGTAATCTCACGGTAAGTAATTGTATTTTTCATCGTATGCCCCGCCCCTAGACACTAGAATCGTTTTGTCGATCTCAGACCTGTAATCCTGATCTGCAGTTTCAAACATGAGACTTGTTTTGTCGATCTCAGACCT
>CAZBOM010000082.1:2514-7880 GCA_964493375.1 uncultured Mageeibacillus sp.
GTTTTGTCGATCTCAGACCTTTAATCCCATTATGTTTATTCAAACATTAAGCAAGTTCTGTTTATCTCAGGCCTATAATGGTGACTTGCTTTTCAAACTTTCGGCTAGCCCTAACTATGTATACACATTATTATATTCCCTAATGTTCTCCTAGCAACTAAACATATTGTTTCCGCAAAGATTTTTTCGCCATAAATCGAGCAAGGCGAGAACCAGCCCTGTTCTATTTCCTTTATAGAAGTTGTAGGACTGAATTGATGAGCGACACACAAGTCGGATTTCTGGCCATCGCTTGGACAAAATTCGAAGTTATGTGCCATCGAACACTCCACGCTTCATCGACTCTAGTTGAAATGATGAACTCCTTCGTCCTTTATCGTTGGTAAATCTAGGTTAGGGCAAAGAACGTTGCAACTTATTGAGGTTCTTATCTTATGTTTTTGCAGAAAGTGATTTCAGCTAAAACGCCTGGGAACATCTTTGGGAACATCTTATAATAATTTAAGGAACCGATCTCTCGGGAAGGGGGTTGGCTGATATTGTTACTGATCGCGACGCTGTTCTTTAACAGAGTAGAGGCTACAACGGTTCCGCTGCCGGATTTCGCAAACAATATAGCGACGAAAAAGTGATAGCTATTGACATTGAAAGTGTGATGGATACTATGATGATTGACCTAACAGATGACGCAAAAAACATCTTAATTTCTAACGTGTTTGAAAACCTTCATTTCTCAAAGGACGAAGAAATTGTGAATCCTTTGTTTTGTTCGGGAAATGTTCGGATCGAGCGCATTTGCTCTTCGGGTCAGGTGAGTGAAATCTACGATCAGAAAGAGGATGAATGGGTTGTATTGCTGGAGGGAGAGGCCGAGTTGTTTCTGCTTGACGAAGGAAGAAGTGTTCGACTCTTAAAAGGCGACAGTCTCTTCATCCCGGCGCACCAACGCCATCAAGTCACCTTCACCTCTGAGCAATGTGTCTGGCTTTGTTTCTTCTGGACAGTATAATCAAACGTTAATCATGACTTTTGAAAAGTGATCTCAACTATTGCTACGCCCCGATATCTCCGGCTGTTGACGATGCGGCTTTCATTGTTTTGCGAGCTCGACGCATCATGCGTTGCAAAATGAACGCGATGAAGACATAGAGGATGAAGAATCCAAGCTGCATGAATAGGTCGTATACCATGCCGTCCCAGCTGAGAGAGTTTCGATTGGCGTGGATGAAATAGTAAAGTGGGAAAGCTTTTGAGACATTGAGGACTGCATCGCTCACCATTTCCTGTGGGAGAAAAGCACCGGATAGGAACGCGAGTCCGAGTGAGAATACGGTGCTGATGGCTGAAATCGCCGCGCGGTTACGTGTTGTGTTCGCAAGCAAATAACTCATGGCTAGCACACAAAGCGTGAACAAAAAGTAGTTTAGTGAGACACGTCCGAAATGTCCGAGCGTGAAGTGCTTTCCGATCGATATGAGCGAGAATCCATAGAGTAAAATAGCCGACACAAAAACGATCAGGGCCGACCCCAGATACATTTCGAACATGCGTTTTCGCGTTTTATACGGTGCGCTGATGGTGCGCTCGAAGACACCCGGCCTTGTGAAAGCTTCATTGATAAGCGGAATCAGTGTCATTGAAATGATCAATAAAACATAAGCTGTTCCCGACATGCTGCCGACAATCGACTCGAGTCCTGACGCCGACTCATTCGTGTCTTCTGACGTGTATATCTCGACGCTCATCTCTTGCGACAGCGCGTGATAAAGAGACGGTTTGTCGACGGACCCATCTTCTGTCCGATAAGCGTCCCAGAAGCGGAAGAACATATCGGCCATCGTGCCGGCATAAAATCCCGATGCCGATTTTTGATCGGCGAAAACGACCGGTGATTCCTTTTCTGAGTCAAGGAATAAGTAGGCTGCTTTGATTCGCTCCGAAAAGATCTGTTCGCGAGCATCCAGTTCAGTCAATGTCTTTCGTGTGACATCGTGCCCTTGACTCTTAAGCCAAGCCTCAAATTCATTCGCCGGTTGATGTTCGGCGGGAGCGGAGATCACCACGTCGATTTTTGTCGTCTCGAAGACATTGGCACTCTTATCCCCAAAACTTTGCCCAAAGATAATCGATAAAACAAGAAAGATAACTAAGAAAGGAGCGACAAATCCCCAACTCTGCTTCAGTAATTTCATGTACGTCTTAAATACAGTCATATTATGGCCTCACAGCGATTTGAAACGTCGTTGTCGCATAAAGAGAAGCGATACGGCGCAGAACACAAGCCCCCCGACGAATAAAAACAGAATGTTCTCGGAATACTGGCTCGTCGATCCGAGCACATTGAGTCTATAAATTGTGCGACTAAAAATGTTTACGGGGTTAAATCGATTGAGCCACGGGAATGTCTTGTCAAGGAAAAGGCGAAATTGGGGCCCCATCATGCCGGAAAAGGCACTTAGAACCATCATGAGCGCAATGCCGAGCGGAATTTTCGCCTTTAATGGCCAGCGATTCGAAGCGCCGACGAACAATCCGAATGCCACCCCAAAGAAACCCGCCACAAGTATTAAGAGCAACGTTCGTCCGAAATCGACAAGATAATCGACTTTCCAGACCCATTTCAAATATAAAAACAGCATCAACATATGGAGCACATTCATGATGATGCCGCTGGTAACACCGGCACTCACGAATGAGAGACGAGAGACCGGCGCCGTTGAGATACGTACTGCCAACGGAGACAGATTCGCTTGAATGTTGTTGACAATGTTGACTCCGGAGAAATACCCGTACAGAGCAAACATCCCGAGAGACGCGCTTAAGACGATTCGGAGAATACCTTGCTCTTGGTCACCTCTCGTGATGTAGGATTTCGAAAAATCGGGCGAATGACCCGCGGCAAACGCGGCGCCAACCTTTTTTATCTCGGAGCCGATTTCACGAAGAATCGTCTCGTTCATGCCTTCGCTTCGGACGAGAAGTGTTCCGTCCGCTCGATAAATACCATCTATCTTTTTGTCACGCAGGGCTTTTTCTGCCTCTTCTGATTGGAACTCTTTAATATCGAGGACATCAATCTGTTTGAGAGCGCCGGCGAACGGATTGCCTTGTTCCACCGCTACGGGAATCGATTCCAGATTGACTTTTATACCCGAGAAAGAAACCGCCATGAGCGTCAACAACAAAATAGGGTAAATAAATCCCCAAAACAGAGAACCCTTGTCTTTTACGCTCATTTTCGCATCGAGCATCATGTGAGAAAAAAATCGCTTCACCGTTAATCCCTCTGTGTTTACCTATAAATCTCATGAAGATTTTTCATCGTCAGAATCTTAGGGTTTCCCTATTCGATTCATGAAACTACTTCATTGTTAATCTCTCAGCGCTTTTCCTGTCAATTTTAGGAAAACATCATTCAAAGTCGGAAGTTCACTGTGAAGTGAAGAATACGAAATCTCGTGTTTTTTCAGCTCTTCGAGCAGTGTCGGGAGATGTTGCCCTGGTGGTGACAGCAGAATGACGGCTTTCCCGTTTTCTTCAGTGAGATCGACGACACCGGGTATCTCGCAGATCATCCGGAACACTTTTTCGTTTGGTTCCTGAAGTACGAGATGGACGGCTTCCGTCGGGTCGACGAGATCAATCAATTCATCGAGAGTCCCCGACGCGAGATTTTGCCCTTCGTCCATTATGACGATTCGATCGCACAGTTCCTGCGCTTCTTCGAGATAGTGCGTCGTATATAGAATCGTTGAGCCGCGGCGATTCATCTCTTTGATTCCCTCGAGAATGAAATTGCGGCTTTGCGCGTCGACGGCGACTGTCGGCTCGTCGAACATCACGAACTCGGGGTGATGTGCGATGCCACACGCGATATTGAGACGTCTTTTCAAGCCTCCGGACAGCTTTTTGGCCATGAATTTCACGTATTTTTCAAGTCCTACGAATTCAATCGCTTCTCGAACCATCTCATCGCGCTTCTTGTTGTTTTGTTCGTAAAGACCGGCAAAATAGCGAATGTTATCGATGACAGACAGCTCGGCGAAGAATGAAAGATCTTGCGGGACGAAGCCGATGCGCTGTTTCATATCCATGTCGTCGGGAGAAACTTTTCGGCCGAAAATTTTCACTTCGCCCTCGTCAAAGGCCAAGAGACCGAGCAAACAATTGATCGCCGTCGATTTTCCCGATCCGTTAGGTCCTAAAAGACCGACTACTTCGCCTTTTTTTATCTCAAAATTAAAGTGGTTCAAAGCGACGACTTCTTTGTATCGCTTGACCACCTCTTTCATTTCACAAACATTCATCGTATGTCGCTTCCTCCTCTAATGAAAAGCTTGAAGTGACTTCATTCTTGATACGCACAATAGGCGAAATATAGTCACACGAAAAACTTCTCAAGCTTCTTCCGTTTTTTTCGCGCGAAATAATCTTTTTCCCAGGTTAACCGCGGGGCAACCGAGAATGATCACAAGGCGATTATAATCCCGTGACAAGGTCTTCAAGCTTCTTCCGTTTTTTCTTACGTGGAACGTTTTTCTCACCTGGGTAACCGAGCGAGATCACGAGACGGACGCGACGATCTGTTCCGATAATTTGCTGAATCGCCTTATTGTCAAACCACCCCAAAATGCACGATCCGAGCCCCTCTTCTTCCGCCGCGAGCGAGATATAGCTCGCCGCGATACCGATATCGACACTTCTGTAATCTTGTCGCTTGATCTTTTCGCCGACAAGAGAGACAAAATTACGAGCATCTTCTGTCATCACGATGAAGACAGGCGCTTGAGTCGCAAATTTATTCTGTCCCATCCCCTGTGTCGCCTTGGCGACGGCTTGCGCTTTCTCGCCTTTCACAATATGAAAATGGTATGGCTGCGCATTGACAGCGGAAGGCGCTAAGTTCGTTGTCTCCATAATTCGCTTGAGCACATCGTCGCCGACGTTTTTCTCCGAATCGTATGAACGACAACTTTGCCTTTTATCGGCTAATTCGTTGAAAGTCATTCAGAGTTTCCTCCTCCGGTTGACCACAGTTTTTCATGCTGAGGATTTTCTCTATCTGCATCAAAAGAGCACACACCACCTTCACAATAGGGGCCGGTCTCCCATGCCCCTATAGGCTCATGAAGAAGGTCAATCGGTGGTTTATTATCGTTTATCATCTCGCCAGCCTGTTCCTGTAAAGGAAGATCGGGCTCCATGCTTTGTTCCAGCGCTTGTTCATTCAGTTCCCACACGCGATCGAGAGCATTGTCGCGTGTATCGACATCAAACAGGCAGACATCTCCTTCGCAATACGGGATATCCTCTTGTGCTTCCCATGGCAAACGGACATCGTCTTCATTATTTTCAAAAGGTTCACC
>CAZBOM010000083.1:0-7867 GCA_964493375.1 uncultured Mageeibacillus sp.
TGAACTTCTGTCAAATGAAGATAATGAAATTTGGTTTGTTTTACGCTCAGATGCAGGCACACTGGAAAAGTACCCGTATGAATTTGTTCTTAAGTTAGGGTATCGACTGATTGATAACGGTGTTGAGGTGATTTGGCAGGGAACCGGTCAAGTTCATGTTACGGTCAGCGGTGATTTACAACCCTTTTTTGAGGCGCTTTCAGGGAGCAAAGCGACAGGGCTCGATGTGTTGAGTCAAAGCTTGGAAGACATCTTCATTAGCTATTACGGAGGGAACAACCATGCTACTCACACTGTTTAAAAAAGAATGGAAGTCTAATTGGAAGCTGTTGTTCGCCATTATGGCTGTGATCACGATGTATTTCGCCGTCATCATCGGCATGTACGATCCCACAGACGGTGATATCTTGAAGCAGTTGGTGGCGTTGAAGCTTCCGGAGGAGTTGTTGGCCGCTTTCGGGTTTATAGGACAGGACAACAGTTTGTTGGGTTTTCTCACAGGCTATCTCTATGGCTTTTTATTGTTAGCTCTTCCCTTGATACCGATCGTTGTGATGGCAAATCGCTTGATTGCCGCCAAGGTTGATCGAGGATCGATGTCGTCTATTCTTTCGAGCGCGGTTAAGAGGCGACAAGTCACATTCACACAAGCGATCTTTCTCATCAGTGTTGTGTTGGTTCTCGTTCTCTATATGGCAGTGACGGGGATCGTGCTATCGGAGTTGAACTTCCCGGGGTTGCTTGATATCGGCCGATTCGCCTTGTTGAATGTCGGATTGTTCATCATGTTGTTAGCGGTCAGTTCACTGTGTTTTTTCTTTTCTTGTCTGTTCATCGAGTCGCGGTTCTCGTTAGCCTTTGGCGCTGGCCTACCCATCCTATTTTTGATCATACAGATGCTAGTTAACTACGACTCGAGCCTGAAAGTACTCAGGTGGTTTTCACTTTTTTCTTTGTATGTTCCCAATGATTTTTTAAGCGGTGCGAGCGTGATCGTTCCGCTCGCAGTGCTCGGGGTGATATCGTTGGTACTGTATTCGACGGGAGTGCTCGTTTTTGACAGGAAAGATTTGCCTTTGTAGGTTGAAACGTACGGTTAAAAATTATTGTTGAGATATTGTTTTGATAAACAACAAGCGTGCCACGATTACTCACGGCACTCCTTAAGATTTATGCATCGAATATAAATCAGTAAATATAGTTAGGCTTGAAGCGCACGCTCAAACATGGATACAAACTCATCCAGAAAAGCGCCTTCACCCCATGTGTTGATCTTGAAGAGAATGGCTTGACTTCCTCCCGTTGATAGCGCGGAGAGCCACAGCTTGTCATCAGTGCCGGCGAGAGTAATCGTCAAGCTCACGCGGCTTTCACCGATCATGCTATATCGCTCAAAGCCGTAGACGACGACACCAAGGTTTCCCTGCATCCAGCGATTGACCTCAATCAATTCCGTCGTCCGACTTAAGTTTGGTACTTCAGTTGCGAGCCAGTGTTCCCATTGATTAAAATCCCCAAGGAATTCTCTTTCGTATGCTGCCATAATCGTTTATCCTCTTTTGAGTAGTAATTAGCTAATCGAGCAAGCCTTTTCGTTCATTTCGTTCACACATTATTATAGACTTTTTGGGAAATGAGTATCTGTTTTGATATAGGTGTCAAAAGAACTTTCGTCTTGGTCATTGAATAGACTTTTTAGCACCATCGCGTCTTGGTCGACATCATCTGCTTCGAACAAAATGCGATCATATTTTGCGAACAAGTTTGCAAGGAGAACAGACAAAAATTCTTTGAATTGAGTCGGATTCTTGGTGCCGACATAGCCATCTAAAAAAGCGTAGCTTTCTATCTCCCCATTTTTCATGGAAAGGCATACTCGATGCGGGGCGCTTAACGCAAATACTTTATAATCGACTGTTAAAGGGTTAATCGCTTCATGTTTTTGGCGATAATCTTCAAAGAGTTGTGCTACGGCAAGTTGATAATTCTGTTCCCCTCGGCCGGCATACTGAATGGCGTCAAGAGTTCTCTCTTTATCAACAGGAGGAGAGATCAAGTCGTCAAGGCGGAACTCTCGTTCATAGCATTTTCTGCGAAGCTCGAATCCGCCTGCCAGTAAGAACTCAATCAGCTCCTTTTGGTTTGACTCAGTCATCACTTGTAATGGGCGATCGAACTGTTCGACTAATTGATCGGAGATCTCTCCGGCGGCATTGAGGTCGAGTGTGACATCTGAGAAATCGACATAGAGATTCCGGCCGTGGTATGCATTCTCGCTTAGTTCGACAAATCCGAGACTTCTCGGCTCTTCATTTGAATTTTTTGTTATCAGTTCGTATCGCATAAGTTCCCCTTGTACTCAAATATGGTTCACCCTTCATTGTATTTTTTGACGAGAGTTCTAAAGAGCATGAGCAGATTAAAGCTGCCATCGCGATCGGTTGTTTCTCCTAATGTAGGGATGAACGATTCGTTGCTTCCAAGGAAACCAACTGAAAAGCTGGAAGTCGTTTCATCGAGCACAATATGTTCTGTTTGATCATGATCAGTTTTACTTTTGGGACGAACTTCGATTCGAAAGTTTGCGCTTGTAAACGTGTCAAGGATGCTCCTAGCGTCGACATCATCGATAGCGCGATTGTCACATTCATACCGGCCATCGCTGTCGGCGCATGACCCCGACAAATAGCAAGTGTTATCACGCCATATGGCTCGAAAATGGTATGTGTTAAGAAATGACATATGAGATTGATGCATCTCAATGGACTCGATCATGTCACTCGGCACAGGCAAGCTGTGGTAAACGGAAAGGAAGGGAAGATAGGAGTGTCCCTCGCGATACAGTGCTTGCATGAGGAGTGGTCGTAACGCTTGGATGACGTTTTGGCCGAACAACGGTATGCCATCGTTGACACTGTAATTAAGCTTATCGCCAGTTCCGTAAGTCGCGCTGATGCTGAATATTCCGGCAGACTCGGGGAGTCCGGCTGTGTCTGAGAAATAGCCATTGTGCTTGATCACACCAGAATGTTGGATCGCCTCAGCCACTTGAATGGCGAATTTTCGATCAACGGCGAGCGTTGCTCTCACTGCATGACCCTCTTGCTCAAAATCGTGTGCCTCTATCTCCAGCCTATAGCCTCGTTCCTTGAATAGTTCTAAGGATTGCCCGGCTTCTTTTGCCATGTGTTCATCCGCTTCATCAAATGCTTGTAATTTGATTCTGGATGAACCACTCATCCAATCATTTTCTGCGACAGTTCGAAGTGATAGTGTAAGTAAGTCCGTTGAAGTGATTTCTTTAGGGGCATTTTTGTTGTTAGACGTACGATTTTCTCCCGGCTTCGGATCAGGAATTTCCTGTTTCTTGCATGATGTTAAATATATGAGTATACCGCCGATCACAATGAGGATGAGTACGAGAATCATGATGGAAGTGGGTGTGAATATTTTTGTAGCGGTGACTTTCATGTTTATATCTCCGGTTTGTAAGTAATCGCGCGCAAAACAACGTTATCTTTAATGTTAATTTCATTTTATCAGAAGATACGTCGTGATCATGTAGAACGCAAGTTTTGTATGTTTTGCTTGTTTTTCTTAAAAAAAATTTCATTTCTTTGGGTAATAGATAGCTTGCTTCCTATTTGTGTTTTGGTAAAATAGTTGACAGTGCAACAATATGGATTCGTGTTTCTCAAAATAATTGAGAGAAATATATTAGCTTGAGAATGATGAAGTTTTTTAGAAGGATGTGAACGATGGAACGTATCATGAAGTATTTGAATCGTGTGAGTCGCGCCGCTGTGCTCGATCGAGCCTCTGCCTTTGCCGATCATGATCTTTCGGGTCAACATATCAGTTTTATTTTGCAAATTTGTAGAAATCCCGGGTTGACTCAAGAAGAACTTGCTCGACGCTTGTTTATTGACAAGAGCACGGTGACGCGCAACATTTCGAGAATGGCGAAAAACGGGTATATCAGGAGAGAAGTGGACCCCAAAGACCGAAGAGCAAGGCTCCTGTTTCCCACTAGAAAAGCGAGAGATGTGTATCCGCTCGTCGTCGACTATCTCGATGATTGGAATGATTGTCTCACAAGGACTTTGAATGATGAAGACAAAGAGACGCTCATTCGACTCCTCAAGCATTTGACAAGTCAAGCCTCCGATCGCATTAAGGAAAAAGGGTTGTCGAATCTGATTGAGATGCGAGAGGTTTAGGAAGTTTGCTAGAGGGAAATCGCGGCATGTTAATGCCTTATGTTAAGCCGTATAAGTGGCGTATTGTTGTGAACGCCATTGTCAAGATGTCGGGCACGATGATGGAAGTTGTTTTGCCCGCTATTTTAGCGCACATTGTGAACCAAGTTGTTCCCGCGCGAGACCGAACAGGTGTCTTCGTGTGGGGAGGCGCGATGGTGCTATTCGCGATAGGGGCTTGGGTGTTGAACGTGACGGCTAATAGGATGGCATCTCGTACAGCCTCTTGGGCGATTCAGAACATTCGACTCGATCTATTCTCGCGTTCGATGAAATTATCGGCGCGTCAATTGGATGACTTGTCGGTAGCTTCGCTCGAATCTAGATTGACATCCGATACGTACGCCATCCATCGATTTCTTGGTGCGACACTTCGCATGGGGATTCGATCGGTGATGCTTTTTCTCGGTGGTGTCTTCTTTTGTTTTTGGTTAAGTTGGCGTCTTGCGCTCATTCTTATTTTTCTTGTCGTACCTCTGTATTTTTCGATACGGTACGTTTACCGCCGAGGTATCTCGCTCTTCCACGCCGTTCAGCGAAAAGTCGACAGGATGGTGCAGATTATTCGAGAGAATATCAGTGGGATCAAGGTTGCGAAAGCGCTCGTTCGAAGTGAATACGAGAAAGAACGCTTTGGCGTTTCCAATGAAGAGGTAAGAGCTGCAGAGGTTCGAGCGGCCGATCAAATGGCGATGATGTCACCGCTTGTCAATATTATTCTGTACACGGGGTTAGCGGCCGTTCTGATCCTAGGCGCTAAACTGGTCGATATGGGGCAGCTTCAAACGGGGACGATCTTAGCTTTCTTATCGTACTTTATTCAAATCGCTATCTCATTACTCGGGCTGAATCGGATGTTCAATATTTACAATCGAGCCGTCGCGTCTCAAGAGCGCATTAAAGAAGTGCTTGCGATGCCTCTCGATGAAAACCAAGTAATCCAAGAGGAAGTTGAAGTGATCGGTGATGCAGACTCTTCTGTTCCTGATATTGAGTTTCGCAATGTCAGCTTTAGTTACCTCGGAGTAAAGAACAACCTTGAGAATATTTCATTCTCTCTCTTTCCGGGAGAAACGCTCGGCATCATGGGGCCGACGGGATCAGGCAAAAGTACGGTGATACGATTGCTCCTTCGCCAGTATGACGCGCAGCAAGGAGAGATCTTAATTCGCGGCAAAGATATTCGCACGATTGAACCGAAGACACTCTACCGATTGTTTGGCATTGTGTTGCAGAATGATTTTCTTTTCGGCGGGACGGTGCGAAAAAATATCGATTTTGGCCGCGGTCTCTCAGATGATTCCCTGCATTCGGCAATCGACGATGCTCAAGCGAGCACTTTTTTGAGCGAAAAGGAAGAAGGGCTCGATTTCGTTCTCGCTTCAAAAGGCGTCAATCTCTCAGGCGGCGAGAAGCAACGCGTGCTCTTGAGTCGAGCATTGGCCGGAGATCCACAAATCATGATTTTAGATGACGCGTCGAGCGCGCTTGATTTTAGGACAGATGCGAAGTTGCGTCATGCGTTGCGTGATCGCTACGGGTCGACAACGACGATTGTCGTCGCCCAACGTGTGAGTTCCATTCGCCATGCGAACAAGATTATTTTCATGCAAGACGGACGCATCCAAGCGCTTGGCGATCATGAGGAGCTGATGAAAACGTGTGAAGCATATCGTGAA
This sequence comes from uncultured Mageeibacillus sp., assembly GCA_964493375.1. Taxonomy (GTDB): domain Bacteria; phylum Bacillota; class Clostridia; order Saccharofermentanales; family DTU023; genus UBA4923. The sequence continues at coordinate 5,939 of CAZBOM010000083.1, forward strand.
ATCGCTGAATTGCAGATGGGCGAACTGATCGAAGACGGGTTGCTTGCTAGCAATATGTAAAAGCGTTTGAGCGATTCACTCTCTAAAGAAGCTTCGCCCGTACAGCTTAAAGTAAACAAGGAGAAATGATATGACGGGGGCAACTGTTATCACAGAAGATAAAAAAAGCAAACCTCGCGATTATAAAAAAGTCTTGCGCGGATTGGCAAGATATATCAGACCGGAATGGCCTGCATTCACATTGTCAGTGGTCTTAGTTGTACTATCAAACATACTGGTTCTTGCAGGTCCTCGCTTGAGCGGGGAAGCGATCGATGCGATGGGGCTTGTGGCAGGTGAAGTTCAATTTGATGTTGTTTTGTTAAAAGCGCTTTTAATGCTTGCGGCTTACGTGGGATCAGCCGTTCTTAGCTACACCATGGTTCGTATTGTGGTACGCGCTTCACAACGCGTTGTTCGCCAAATGAGACAAGACACATTCGACAAGATCGTCGACTTACCCTTGTCTTATATCGATACGCATCAAGCCGGCGACCTTGTCTCTCGTATTTCATATGACCTAGATGTCGTCAGTCAGTCAATTTCGCATGATATCGTCGTGATTGCGGCAAGCCTTATAACTGTTTTCGGTTCACTATTCATGATGTTCCAAATGTCGGTGTCGCTATCATTGACCTTTCTCTTACTCGTTCCGATTACCGTTGTTTTTACGATTTATAGGATTAAGAAGACGAGACCTCTGTTTCGAAAACGTTCGAGAAAGCTTGGCGAGATGAATGGATACGTCGAGGAAATATTATTTGGGCAAAAGACTATTCGTGCCTATCATAAAGAGTCGTTCTTTACAGAAGAATTTCGCAGTATAAATGAAGAAGGCGTTGACGCGTACTATCGGGCTGATTATCAAGGGGCTCTAAACGGACCGTCTGTGACATTAATCAGTAATTTATCGCTTGCGCTTGTCGCAATGATCGGCGCTTTACTCTTTTTGCAGGGTCGCTTTACACTGGGGATCTTGACATCATTTATGCTTTACTCACGTCGCTTCTCAGGGCCAATCAATGAGATCGCCGCTATTTTTGCCGAATTGCAGTCGGGAATGACGGCAGCGGAACGTGTCTTCACACTGTTAGGGCAACCGTCGGAACCGGCCGACGCCGAAAACGCTCGACCACTGGAAAATGTTCGCGGAGTCGTCGAGTTCGATCGTGTCTCCTTCGCGTATACACCGGACCAACCTGTCATCAAGGATTTGAGTTTTAAGACAAAAGCGGGAACTCTCTTGGCGATTGTCGGACCGACGGGAGCGGGGAAAACGACGCTGATCAACTTACTGATGCGATTTTATGATCCTCAGGAAGGTGACATTCGGATTGATGGTCACCGATCGCTCGATATCACGAGGGAGAGTTTGCGCCGCTCATTCTCTATGGTCCTACAGGATACATGGCTCTTCCAAGGAACCATACGAGACAATATCGCGTATGGAAAACCTGATGCGACACTTGAGGAGATTAAGAAAGTCGCTGAGGCATCGCACATCGCGTCGTATATTGAATCGCTTCCGGATGGCTACGATACCATGATCAGCGACGGCGCGTCGAATTTATCTCAAGGTCAGAAGCAACTTATGACCATTGCCCGAGCGATGCTACTCGATACACCGATGCTCATCCTTGATGAGGCGACATCTAATGTAGACAGTCAAACGGAAATCGAGATCCAGGACGCGATGAGCAAGCTTGTGCAAGGTCGCACGGCATTTGTGATCGCTCATCGATTGTCGACGATTCAAAATGCCGATCATATCTTGTTGATACAAGATGGAGAAATCGTTGAGCAAGGCACGCATCATGATCTTCTCAACCGGAGGGGAGCTTATGCCAATCTGTATGAGGCGCAATTTGCTTAACGGCTGGAAGAGGAAAA
>CAZBOM010000084.1:0-7624 GCA_964493375.1 uncultured Mageeibacillus sp.
TGCTTTGCCATACTGTTTGCTTAACGCTACTAAATTGCTTTGCCATACTGTTTGCCACACAGTACTACCTCGCGTGGCAGTCGACACAAACGCCGAATAACACCGTGTCGGTCGTATCAAGCTGAAACTTTTCTTCTTGAGCGACAAATTCGGAAAAAGCAGCTGTATGCTTCTCTTCCATATGGTATGTCTTCCCGCATTGTAAGCAGCTCATGTGCAAGACACCTTTGCAGGCTTCCGCAGCAACATATTGGTAATACACTTCACGCGTCCCACTTTTTGTGCTGCGACGCACCTTTTCTTCTGATTCCAATGTCGCGAGATTGCGATAGACTGCGCTCTGGCTAATTTCTTTATGGCGCAGCGCATCAGCAATCTGGCGAGCCGAGAGCATTTCGTCGGGGTGCTCATTCAGATATTCGAGTAGTATTCTTCTCTGTTTTGTGTTGTATTGTGCCAAATCGCGTTTCTCCATTTTGCGAATGATTCGCAATTATTATATGACGCCTAGAACGAACCGTCAATCACCAAAATCAATGCGTGTTTATTTTCTAAATAGCAAAAGTAATTGCCCCGTTAATTGTTGCTTTCATCTGCTTGCAACCTGTGTGTGTTACCATGGTTTTATTAAAGGAGCGCGCGTTTTTTGTTTATCCGACAGAAATAAGAAGCTGTATTATAAAGAGCTTTTTGCGAATGAGTCGGATATTCGTTTACGATGTGCCTCCTATACCAAGAAGGGAATGAATTATTTTTTATGGCAACACCAAACCCGCGAAGCAGCGATGTCAGACTGGCTGTCCTGATCGATGCCGACAATGTGCCACCTCACAATGTGCGAGGCATGATGGAGGAGATCGCCCGTTACGGAACTCCGACCATCAAGCGCATCTACGGAGACTTTACAAAGCCTAACTTGACACAATGGAAAAACCATCTTCTCGATTACGCCATCAGTCCCATTCAACAATTCAGTTACACAACCGGAAAGAACGCAACGGATTCTGCCATGATTATTGATGCCATGGACATTCTTTATACCGACAGAATCGACGGTTTCGTTCTCGTTTCGAGTGATAGCGATTTTACAAAACTCGCCACAAGATTACGCGAGTCAGGGAAAATCGTCTATGGATTTGGCGAAATGAAAACGCCTAACGCCTTCATCGCGGCGTGTGACCGCTTTATCTACTTAGAGATTATTGACCAACACACTGATGAAGATAGTTCTGAATCTGAGAAAGAGACACGGCAGACAGGTCGCCTTGCGCGCACGACGATTAAAGAACCTGAGAAGAAAGAAACTAGCAAAAAAACATCTGATCGCAAATCTGCTGATCGCGATTCTAAGAAAACCGACAAAGGCATACAGAAGGTCGACAAGAATCTAATTCAGTTGATCTCCTCGTCCATCCGAGATGTGGAAGATGAAAATGGCTGGGCGTTCCTCGCTGAAGTTGGCAACTTGATCGTCAAAAAACAACCGTCGTTTGACTCTCGAAATTATGGCTATGACAAACTGACGACACTTATTCAATCGATCGGGCGCTATGAAGTTGAGATGCGAGACACCGGCAACCCAAACGTCAAACTCGTCTACATTAGGATTAAAAATCGATAGTTATCAGGGCAGATAAGAAACTGAACAAACAATTATTAACTTAGCGTTTAAAGAAAATGAAACAAAACCGTCTCCGGTTAAACGTACTCGAGACGGTTTTTCATGGAGAGAACTATGATTTGACCGCCCGCTTTCCGAGAAAACGGACGATCCAACCTGTCGGAACAATCTTTGCGAGCAAGCGGATAAGCTTACCTGTTTTGGAAGTGACAACGACTATTTTACGTCGGCGGACGGCCTCGATTGTCTTGCGTGCAACTCGATCGGGATCTTCGATACCAAGCTTTTTGAACGACTTGAGAAGCTGTTCCTTTTCCTCCTCCGTGAAAAACTCCGTCAGCATTGGATTCGGGCATGTGACGGTGACATGAATCTTTCGTGGTCGCAATTCTTCAGCCAACGCCCGTCCAAAAGATAGAATAAACGCTTTCGATGCCGCATATGTCGCAAATCCAGGTTGAGGCAAAAAGGCGGCAACGGAAGAAGAAAATATAATCGCACTCCCCTCTTCCATATAAGGCAATACGACCGATGTTAACGAAACCTGCGCACGAATGTTGAGATCACACAAGGAGAGATGTGATTCGGAGCATTGCGACACAAAGCACCCCGTGCAACCTTCTCCGGCGTTGTTGATCAGAAGTTGTACGTCTGCATTCGATTCATTGAGAGAATCCCTTATCACGTCAAATGCTGTTTCCTGCGTCAAATCAAGTGCAAACACGAGCGTCTCATGTTGCAATGATTTTGCAAATTGAACAAGCTTCTCCTCTTGCCTTGCGATCAGCCAAAGCGTCACATCATCAGGGAGTGTCTCATCCAAAATACGAACGAAAGAAGCGCCCAAGCCGGAGGATGCTCCCGTGACAAGAACGACAGGACGCTTCATCTCGATTTGTTTTTCATCGGCCATGTCGCCGCCCTCCGGTATGATAAGTTGTTTTGCAACGCATATTGAGCACAGTATAGCACGCAAAGGAAATGGCCTTTTATGCTATAATTCGTAACAATACGGAGGATACGACATGGCCCGAACACTTGTGATCGGCTTGACTGAATCAGGCACGAAAGCGAAAGTAAACGAAGATTCTTTTAGTTGTGGTGACCGAGTTTACCCTGACATGATTACGGGTAGCGAAGAGCAGACAAGAAGCTCTGCCGATTACACGCAGCTTTATATTGTGACGCAAGGATTTGGCGGCTCGGGAGCGGGCGACCTTGCGGGGCGCATTCTTCAACGCATCAGCAAAGACTTTGTCGCAAAAATCGATCAATATAAAATACCTGATCTCGACTTTAACGCTTTCAGTGTCGATCTTATCCAAGAAGCGCACAATCGTATCATCAAACAAATCATCCCGCGAGATAACCAAGGAGCCGGCGTCTCTTTCGCGATGCTTTTAATTGACGCAAATGTCGCGTACATACTCAATGTCGGCGACACAAATATTCACTTGTTTCGAGACAACGAGCTCTTCTCACTAATCGATCTGCCACCTAGTAGTTCTGATCAAATATCAACTAATTATGTGGGTGATAGAAACGTGTCACGAGATCCGAAACCAAATGCGATGAAGCGTTTCGATCTCATCACTTCTGATGTCATTCTTCTTTCGTCGAGCGGTTTTCATAAAAACTTTAACCGCTCTGTTTTCGAAAAAGACATTTCTTCACCCGATGCTTTCGCGGCCAATATTCGCCTAACACAGATTCACTCAAGACAGGCAGATAATACAGAAAATGGAACCATTCTAGCGATCAAGGTGCGCGATTTAGAGTTGGCTGAACCGAGTGATGTCGCCGCTAAAAACGTGGAACGTTTCCAGATTTACCATGGCGCGACGCCAACCTCCGCTCCGACACGCGAAGAGAATAAGCAAACGGCAAGCGAGCCTTTTGTCGACCATTTTGCTCCATCACAACCGGCTTCAAAAGCTCCTGTGAGCGCGCCAATTCCAGATATGCCACAACAAGTCTTTCAGCGACCTTATGATGATGCTCCTTCTCAGCCAATGGGACAATATCCGCAACAAGTCATACAACGTTCTCAAGATGGCGCATCTTCACTGCCGAGACAGTACTCGCAGGCTAGGAACACGCCTCCACAATCGCCTGTCAATTCATATCAAGCGTCGTCGCCACAACACAAATTGACGGAACATTTAGAGTCAAATGACAGCTACCCCACTCAAAATCAAGGAGACAACTCTATGTCTGGACAAACAAAAATGAAAAAAAGAAACAACTGGAAAACCTTTGGATTGAGCCTTTTAATGGGCTTCTTGATTGGCATGTCAGCGATTCTGATTACGTGGTATTTACTCATTCGATAAAGGAAAGCCTTGAAACGATTGATTGGCCAAAACTAATCTTGAATACTCTTTAGCGAAGCGATATTGATTAAGCGAGTATTGACCGAAATCGACTCCTTGCAAACGTTTAAATTCACACCAATTGCTCCACAGTAGCCCAATGACGGCAACATAGGCGTAGAGGCGCAACCTCAATAAAGACGTGGAGTTACCTTCATAATACATATCCAGAAGCTGTCGAATGCTACTTTCATCCAAATTTGAGTAAACACTGAACATTCCTATATCGACGAGCGGGTCTTGCATCGCAGCGTATTCCCAATCGATCAGACGAACGTCTTCTTCAGCACCCTCTTCTTGTTGGAAAAAAAGAAAATTATCGGCAACCGCATCGATATGACACATTGTGTACGGCTCTTCATTGGCTTCCAAGAATAATTTTAAACGATAGACAGTTTCTTTTGTCTTTTCGTAATCTCGATAAACAGAAGGCGTATCGCCGCGAAGTTTCTCGTAAAACTCAATCTTTTCAAACAGGTCAAATTCGTGGTCTACGCTGAGATTCAATTCATGTAATTTTCGCAATAAGCGCATGGATCGCACGAGTTCCTCTTTATTGTGAGGATCACAGTTACGAGCATTGCGGAATTTCCTTGTAATCTTATAGCCATGCACGGGATCGAAGTACAACAGATCGTCGCTAATCGATAGCCCCGTCGCCAATAGCGCTTGATAAACGGCGTATTCTTGACGCCTGTTAATCAGAAGATCCGTTCCTTCCCCAGGGACGCGAAGGATGTAATCTTGTTCATCCACTGTAAACTGCCATGAATTATTCGTCATACCGGCTTTTAAGCGTTGAATTTTTGTGATCTCGTTTTCCGGGACATCCATCAGTTCGCTGATCACGTGTTGTATTTCAATGAGCTCATGGTGTGGGTTCTCATTGGCACGCTTGTAATCATCCATTGTATTGATTTCAAAATACTTGTCGGTCTCGATGAACTTGGCATATATCGTAAGTTTTTTATCGTGCCACAAGGCTGTTTCCCAGAATGACTGATCGTATTTTGGATGGCTTGCCAGCTGAATAAGTTTTTCCGAAAAATGAGACAACTCGTTTCTTGTTAAATAGGCGATACCTATCATCGTTTGGCCTGTATTCGGGCTTTGTATCTCGACCAATTCCCCTTGACGGTTGGCTCGCAAATGACTTTCGCCCGATAGAGAGTCACCCATGGCATACCAAGGATAAAACTCAATCTGTGAAAAAGGATTATCCTCGCACCAGACATCGCACGGAACAATATAGGAATTCGACATTTTCGACAACGCTAATTTAAGCGAATGGAGATTGTTTTTCGAGGCATACTCGCGATTCGTCAACAAGTGAACTCCGTAAAGATCGATAAGAAATTCGTAACTCTCTTTCAAATGTCCGACGACGATTGTGATGTCGCGCACCTCTACTTCATGCAGTTGTTTAATGAGCCGTTCGACAAGCGTCTCCCCTTCGACTTCCAATAATCCTTTTGGCTTATCGTAGTTAAAGGGAATCAATCGAAGGCCGAAACCGGCCGCTAAAATTACGGCATGACGGGGCTTTTGTTCTTCGACAAAGCGATATGTCTTATCGGTGGGATGACGATCGACATCGATATAACCGGCACTCGTTAAATCCTTGAGACACTTATTCACCTTTCCTAATGAATAAGATGTCAGCCCTGCCAATTCGCGTTGCGTCGCGTCAGTATTCTGAAGCAACTCTCGCAAAATATCGTAATCCGCTTGACTCATCTTCATCATCGTTTGTCCATGCCTCTTCTAATGGTGTTACGATCTCCACCTAAATATTTTCCCGCGTCTTTAAAGAAGCTAAACGCGATTAACAAGATAATGATCCCCATTGGGAAGGCCGCGATAATAGATACACTTTGCAAATGATTCATGGAATTTTCGGCAAAAACGAGCGCAATAGGTAAGAGCACAAACACAAGCGCCCAGAAGATCCGAACGCGCTTATCGGGTTCTTTTCCGATCGCCAATCTCTTATATGAGTAATACGAAATCACCATGGTCAAAGCGTCAAAAGTTGTCGAATAAAAGAATATCATCGTGACAGAAAGTAAAATCAGACCTAATTCATGAACCGGTAAAGTTGAAAATATTCTCAAAATTGCGCCAGAGATGTCGCCTGTTTCAGCGATCATACCGGAGACATCAAGGCCGTGTTTAAGTTGTTGCGCCAACCCATAATTACCGAGCACAATGAAGGATGTGAATGTTCCAGCTAGTCCCCAACCATAAGTACCGAAAACGACATTCCGAATCGTCCGCCCTTTGCTAATTGAAGCGATGAAGAAAGGCGTAGCGACACACCAGACCATCCAGTATGCCCAGTAAAAGATCGTCCAGTCTTGAGCAAACGTTGTCGTCTTCAATGGGTCTACCCATGTCGAAAGTCCGATAAAGTTCTGCAATAAATTCCCGACAGACGCGACGCCGCTCTCGATGATGTAGATAGCCTCTCCTCCACCGAAAAACACATAAAGTAAAAGGCCGATAAAGACATAGATGCACCACGTCGCAAGTCGAGAGATTCCCTTCATCCCAAACCAAACAGCCAGCGAATAAACGATCGCGATTAAGATCATGATGACAATCGTGAGAAGCGTCGATGCCGGAATGTGAAGCACTTTCCCAAGTGCTCTGGCAAGCAACGGTATGGATAGGGAAAATGTTGTCGCCGTGCCGGCGATCAAAGCGAAAATGGCGAATAAGTCGATGATTTTCCCGAAGACGCCATCAATCTTTTTGCCAAATAGCGGTCGACATGCTTCAGAAAATTTTTGTTTGTTCTTCCCACGCACATGAAGCATAAAGCCGAACGCCGCAGCCAAGACAACGTAACACGACCAGGCAATGGGTCCCCAATGAAATAAAGAATATGTTGGCAACCAAAGAGCCGCGGCTCCTTGAGACGCGACATGCGTTTCATTCGCGTATAAAGCCCACTCACAAAGAGAATAAAACAGAATATCGGCCGCCATCGTCGACGTAAAAATCATCGTTCCCCACTGGAATGAAGAATACTGCGGTTTACTATTTTTACCCAGCTTGATTTTTCCGTACTTTGAAAAACCGATAAACAAAGAGACAAGGAGAAACGCACACCCTAAAACGATGTAATAGACACCGATGTTATTAAGGAATCCACGAATTTTTTCGAGCACATACGTGGAGTTCATCGGTGAAATAAAAAAGAGAACACAGAGTAGCGAGACGATCGCTAACGGAACGATCGTTGAAATCCAATCGATACTTTTCCAGAGCGATTTTGAGTTTGAGTTAGAAATGTCTTCTTTATCGCCTGGATTCAGACCTGATTCTTCACTCAGTAAATCTTTTGCGAAGATTTCCCGTTCCTTATCATCTTTCGAATGACTCTCCATCTCTTGCCACCTCTACGATCTGATCGACCATTCAGTGTAATAATTTCAAGCTCTCACTAAAATGATCTGCACGCTGTTCACGACAGCCTTGTTTATCTATTTTCGTGAACATGACTATCTTATACAAATTGACACGAGTTGTAAAGATAAAATTATTGATCAATTCGGTGAAAGCGACCTAAACCAGTATATGACTGACGTTTATATTCTTTTAATTCGACAATAGATAATATCTTGGT
>CAZBOM010000085.1:0-7580 GCA_964493375.1 uncultured Mageeibacillus sp.
ATCTCCCTCCATTGTAAAGTATAACTGCAATTTAACAATTTAGGAAAAGATAAATATGACCGACTTGGAGAGCCTTGGCGATTTGCCGACACACCTCTGATGGAAAAAACGCGTATGGAAGCACTCGTTCAGATCGCGCATAAAGAAGGATGCTCAAACGCCTACTATACGGGAATGACACGATTGCAATAGTGTTTTTATCAAAGAAAACGCGTTTAAGGAAACTTCGACGAGAACAACATACTTCACAAAAATGAATCAGTTGACATTGCGTTCAAACTGAGAGGAGATCACGATGAAGATGAATAAGATCAATGTGGCAAGAGACGCCGAAGATTTCTCAAGCCCATACAAAGTGGCACTCGTCGCCAGCCACGACGAACAAGGCGACGTTCACATTACACTTCTCTCATCTTTGATGAACCGAGGCGATCGCGAAATGATCGTCGGTGAATTTGTCGAAGGATCGAGCAAAACATTTTTTCATGAGAGACCGAAGGCCGGCTTTCTGATTATGAACCAATCGATGTGCTTGTGGACGGGGACGATGGATTTTTACGATAGCAAAATGGAAGGCGAGGAGTACATCGCTTACAACAAGATGCCGCTCTATCGATTTAATACGTATTGTGGCATTCACCGCGTTCATTACGCCACTTTACGCAATATTTCGGACAAGAAAAAACTCAACCTCGCGGGGATTGTCGCCAACACATTGCGTGTCGCCTTGAGAGCCCCCTTTTCAAAAGGTGACGATCGCGACGTCTTCAATGCTTGGACGCGCCAACATACGAAGAAAATGACCACACTCTATTTCATCGGTTTTACGGACCGCGAGGGATATCCGCGAATCGTGCCAATCATTCAAGGCAGGTCGAACTCCAACAGTCGCGTGTTATTCACGCTCGCGCCATACAAGAAAGATCTCAGCGCTCTCGTCAACGGACAGCGCGTATCGATCTTCGCCTTAAATCTTGATATGGAAGCTGTGTTATTAAAAGGAACCTATCTGAAAAAAAGGAGCTACGGGACGGTTGACGTCGACCGCGTTTACAATTGCATGCCACCTATCCATCGATACATCTACCCTGAAATCCCATGGGAGACTGTCGAAGCATTTTAAAAAAACGCCACGATGTGATTAGACATCGCCTTCTTATCGTTCGCGATGTTAGCGGGCGGCCTATTTAAAATTGATTTCGATTTAGACGTCGCCATCTTATCGTTCGCAACGTTAGCGGCAACCCAATTTTAGCGACTATACCCTTTTAGACGTCGCCATCTTATCGCTCCCAACGTTAGCGGCAACCCAATTTTAGCAACTATATCCTTTTAGACGTTGCCATCTTATCGCTACGGATGTTAGCGAGCGCCGCCGAGGAAGACAAGCAGTTTCAGGATACGCGACAAAAAAGGTTTACCGCTCAGTCGCACAAGCGCGCGGATAGGCATGCTTAGCACCATCTTTCGATTAAGCTCTCGATCTCCAAGCATGGAGTCTGCTTGTTTGAACGCCATTTTAAAAAGCAATATTCGAAGGGGACCTCGAAACGCGGAAAGTGGGGCATCGACACCGCGTGGCATTTCAATCTCTGGGAGCTTACGTCCCAACAATTGCTCAAATTCTTTTTCCGTTACAGGTCGATTCATCGTCCTGTAGATAGCCGGAATATTCGACGATTCTTTGAGGCCGGTGAACTGCAAATGATATTGTCTGAGCTCCTCTATAGATAGATCGACAGCTTCAACGATTGATCCTGCTTTTTTGCTTTCCTCGTGGAGATCGAGCGCTACAACGAGTTTGAGATCGCGACAGTTCGGTCCACAGAGAAAATAGTACTCGCCATTCTCAAAAACCTTCTCACCCTGCGACGTGTATGTCATCAGGCATTGGCGAGGCAACTTAAGAACGACTTCGCGTTTTTCCGTCGGCTGTAATTCAACTTTTTCCCACGCTTTTAGTTCATAAAATGGTCGCAACAATGAGCTTTCAGGATGCGAGACGTAGATTTGAACCACTTCTTTCGCCGCGTGTTTTCCGACATTAGAAAGTCGAACAGTCAGATATATATGATCTCCGATAAACTCTGCTTCCATGTGTTCATATTCGAATTGCCCGTACGTAAGGCCATACCCAAAAGGATATGCCACAGGTTTGTCAAAGGTCGTGTAATAGCGGTAACCCACAAAAATACCTTCGCGATATTGCGCTTGAAAACGGTCATCCGGATAATACGCATCAGACGGAATATCGGATTTTGAAAGTGGCCAAGATGCGCATAATCTGCCGCAAGGGCTATAATCCCCATACAGGATTGACTGCAAAGCTTCATACGCGCCTTCACCTGCGTAGTTCATCTGCAAAATCGCGTCAGCTGCGATATCGCCCAACACGAGCGGTGCTCCCGCTTGCAAAATCAGAATCACCTTCATTCCGGCATTTTTTAGTGCGTCGAGTGCTACTATATCTTCTTCTGCCAGTTCAAGCGATGGTCGCTCATATCCTTCTGCATCAGGCGGCAGTTTGGCAAAAAATAAACAGATTGGCGTAGCCACAGATTCCGCACCATCAGAAGCATTGCAAATCAGTGGCTTTTCACTTTCCATGTCGATGGCGCTCGAAAAGTGATGATTAATGATTTTTTCATTGTTGAACGAACTGCAATGATTGGCAACATTCTCGATGTTAACTAAATCACGATCATCGGCGACCTGCTTGATCTTGAGCAAATCGCGATGATTAAGCACTTTGAACGCGTATTGACTTTCTTGCCATTGCCTGATCGGGGTGCTGGTGATCAAAGGCTCCACTCGCGATGATCCGAGCCCTTGGATTTGCGTCTCATCGATCGCCCCTGCCAAATACACTTCTTTCGTTGGGTTGAGCGGGAGGAGATCGTCGTCATTTTTCAGAAGCACCATACATTCGCGCGCCACCTGAACAGCGACATCGTAATGCCCCAAGTGAGACGATCTTTTGACTGAACGGGCTCGCGTCTCTAATCGTTGGATATTAGCTAAACTGCGGTCAAGGAACTCCTCATTCAGTTTTCCCTTTCGATACGCCTTTTTGAGTTCAGAACGAGAAGGACTTGAACCGCCTGGCATCTCAAGATCCATACCCGCCTCGAGTCCGAGCAACCGATTTTCCACACTGCCCCAGTCGCTCATCACGCAACCATCGTAGTGCCACTCATCTCTCAAAATACTGAGCAAGCGTTTGCTCTCACCGGCGTTCATTCCTTCGAAGCGATTGTATGCCGTCATGACAGCCCACGGATCCGACTCGCGAATCGCGATCTCAAAGGGCATCAGGTATAACTCGCGAAGCGTTCTCTCATCGACGATGCTGTCCGACAAAAAGCGATCTGTTTCCTGCGAATTGAGTGCAAAATGCTTGAGTGTCGCCGCGACATTTTTTGACTGAACACCTCGAATATACGCGGCCGCCATTTTGCCACTTAAAAAAGGATCTTCTCCAAAATACTCGAAATTCCTGCCACACGACGGGTGGCGCTGCAGATTGACACCTGGACCGAGCAAGACATCGATATCCGACGCGATACATTCAGTCGCAAGCGATTCCCCAACGAGTTCCGCTAGTTTTTCATCCCAGCTACAGGCAAGCGCCGAAGCCGTTGGAAAACAAGTCGCCTGCAAAGTCCCGCGTGACGTCTCTTTTCTGACGCCGTGAGGGCCATCAGAAAGGCGAACTCTTGATTCCTTCAGAAGCCAATACCCGTCTCCTTCAATGCGATTGATTTTCTTTCTCCAGCGCATAGCGATCCTCGTGTTTATAAAAAGTGACTCAAAACTATCTCGCCACCACTTCGCTTCAGCAGAATTTTAACTGCGACTTATTTCAACGCGACTAGAATGGCTAATAATTCAACTTGTCCGCATCCCTTAGCGCTTCTTGCACATTACTCCGAATTCTGTCCAGCTCGCGGTCAAAATCTTGACTTCTGTGCTAGTTTTTTGCACATAACTCGGAATTCTGGCCAGCCCGTGGACGCTATTTCAACTTCTGGTAATCCATTAGTCAAGTCCTAAAGGATGATGGCTCTTTTTATTGAACCCTTTTACACCACTTTAAGGACTTAATCATCGGTGTTGCCACAAGCTGCTTTCTTGACCACAAAACGCACGGTCGCGGTCAGTATTGCAAGTTGTGGCAATCGGTGTTACCACAAACTACTTTTTTGACCACGAGTCGACTCTAACCGAGCAATATATCAACTTAACCAAAACAACCGACTAGTTCAGTTTCCCAATGGCCGCTTCGATGCGGTTCATGGCCTCAATTAAGTTCTCCATTGAATTCGAGTATGTAAGCCGAATGGAGGAAGGTGCTTCGAACGCATTCCCGGGAACGAGGGCGACACCGGCTTCGTCAAGTAAATAGTTGGCGAGCGCCGGGGCATCAGAGATCACGCGGTCACCGAAACGTTTTCCGAATGTCCCTGAAACATCGGGGAACAGGTAAAAAGCGCCTTCGGGGAAAGGACAATTGAAGCCTGGGAGTTTGCTGACACGATCAAACATATAGTTGCGTCTTTCTTCAAATGCTTTGCGCATAAACTCGACATGCTCATCGCATTCGTCTAAAGCAGTAATTGCCGCCCATTGAACGAACGATGTGCTATTCGATGTCGTATGGCCTTGAATTGAGGAAATCCCTTTGATGATATCGCGCGGTCCGGCGGCGTATCCGATACGCCAACCAGTCATCGCGTATGCCTTTGATAGAGCATTGATCGTCAGTGTTCGCTCCCATACTTCGCGAGAAAAAGACGCGATACTGATATGAGGTGCCGTGCCGTAGATCAACTTTTCATAAACTTCGTCGGTAATGATGTAGCAGTCGTGCTCAATTGCGAGCTCCGCCACACGTCGCAAACTCTCCTCCGAGTAGACGGCGCCTGTTGGATTATTCGGTGTATTGATCAAGATTATGCGCGTCTTTGGCGTGATTGCTCTCTCAATAGCGTCGACGTCGAGCCTGTTGTCCGAAGCAACGGTCACAAAAACAGGTATACCGTCGGCGAGTTTGACCATCTCGACATAACTCACCCAACAAGGCGTTGGGATAATCACTTCATCGCCGGGATTGCACATTACTTGAAAAGCATTCGACAACGCGAATTTGGCGCCTGTCGAGACAATAATCTCACTCGGGTCATACTCAATCTTGTTGTCTCTCAAGAGTTTTCGCGCGATCGCTTCGCGAAGCTGAGGGATACCGGGCGTTTGTGTGTACTTCGTCTTCCCATCAAGCATCGCGCGGTGTGCTGCTTCGATAACGGGCGCTGGCGTGTTGAAATCCGGTTCGCCACTATTGAGTGCAATGATGCTCTTGCCCTCCGCGCGCAATTCCGCTACTTTTGCGTTGAGCTCAAGTGTCTGTGATGGAGCCATTCTCTGGATTCTATCTGAAATCATACGTCTTCCTTTCACAATCTTTTGATGCCGTTCATGTTGTTTGAAGTATCGTTTTTAAAAACGAGATGGTTGAAATCTGGAATACGGTTGATTCACGTTCAACTCCAACTAATCATATCATGAGACAGTTAAGAACCGCCGCCCATATGAAGCAGGCGGCGGTTTTAAGATTAGCTTGTTCGAAATCAAATCTTGACAAGATTAGGTGTTGATTCGGCAGGTTCTGCCCTGCCTGACCACCGTGAGAATATTGCTGGCTGGGCGTGTATTGTCCAGTCTGTCCAATCAGTGGATAAAGCTGTCCTTGGTACCCAAGGGGAGACTATTTTGCTGGTGGGTATTGATCTCCTGGGGGATATTGATCTCCTGGAGGGTATTAATCACTAAGGGTATTGACCTCCTTGTGCGTATTGATCACCTATTGATCTCCATGAGAGCATTAATCACCAAGGGGATATTGACCTCCTATTGATCTCTAGGTGGGTATTGATCTCCTGGGGGATATTGATCTCTAGGTGGGTATTGATTGCCGAGCGGGTATTGATTCGGGGGTGGATACGGTTTACCTGAGCCGTGGGGATTGTTCGGATCAAATGGCTCGTATGGATCGTTTCTTCTTTTCTTCTTGGCAACGATGAGTAACCACGATATTAAAGCGGTCAAGATCACAATAAGCGCAATACCAACAATCAACAACCATTTCGAAGTAGATGATTTATCATCAACGATGGCGACGGCCGTCTCCGATGTTGTTGTCGAAGACTCTTCTGGCAGTGTTGTTTCGGGGACAGTTTCCTCACTCGTAGAAGGAGTCGTTGATGCCTCTGTGTCAGGTGTTGTCGAGATATCGGTCAACGTCGTGATGACTTCAGTTGTTGTCGGGGGATCGGTCACCGTGGTGATAGCTTCTGGTGTAGTCGGTGGATCGGTCACCGTGGTGATGGCTTCTGGTGTCGTCGGCGGAACAGTCACCGTGGTGATAACTACAGGTGCTGTCGTCGTTGCCGGAGGTACAATCGCTGTCCATCGAGCGGTTAGTTTCAAATCGCCTAAAACGGGTTCAGTAAAATCATACTTATTCCCGCCATCCGCTTTAGTCCACCATCCTTCGAACGTAAACCCGTCTTTTTTCGGTTGCACAGGAATATCAGCTGTCCCGTTCATTTTCACAACTTGCCTCGGAGCATCAGGAGTGCCACCATTCACATCAAAGGTCACCATCTTATAGGCTGTTAAATCTGTTTTTAACTCAACTTTGGCATATCTCGTGAAATCTGTTTCTATGTCTCCTTTAACCCATTCAAGATCTTTGTTTCGATCTTCAATCATGAAATCTAATTTCTCCTCGGCTTTCTCGGGGAAATAATCATTTTTCAATTCCATTTCGATAAAAAGATGGTATCGCCGAGACTGCAGAATGCCGCTTGTTTGTTCCGTTAGTTCTACATGACCATCGGTCCAGAATAGTCTCACATTGAATTTAGAAAACTTTGAGATATCCCTTTCTTTTGGCACTACACTTTTTATGAACGCCTGCGCGTCCTCACCAACCATGAAGATTTGATCACTGGAAAAAAGCACGTGATAAAAAACTTCTTCAGCCTGCACGACTCTTTGGCCGATCGGCAAAACTGTTATAAAAGAGAATATGACGATAATGAACCAAAGCTTGCTCAACTTCTTCATCTTAAAGCTCCTCCTGAACTAGACCCGTTTTTCGTTTACTTTTTGCCATAACCACGGGGATTCATTCGCACCTTTTAGGTTGGCGATATGAGATAAAGGCTGTTTATTCTGTGTTTATTGTTTGCCTTGACTTTGAGTAGGTGGAGAGGGTGGATATTGATCTCCGGGGGGGTATTGATTTGGGGGTGGATGCGGTTGACCTGAGCCATAGGGATTGTTCGGATCAAATGGCTTGTATGGGTCGTTTCTTCTTATCCTCTTGGCAGCCATAAGCAACCACAATATTAAAGCGGCCAAGATCACAATAAGCGCAATACCTGCAATCAATAACCATTTCGAAATGGGTGAATTATCATCAACAATGGCAATGGCCGTTTCCGATGTTGTTGTCGAAGACGCTTCCGGAAGTGTTGTATTGGGGGTGGTCTCATCACTGACTTCAGAAGTCGTTG
>CAZBOM010000086.1:0-5426 GCA_964493375.1 uncultured Mageeibacillus sp.
CCACAAGCCATTCCACACGCATCAACTCGACCATCGTCTGGTTGTCATCGGTTCTCATGACATGGTTCTCGATGTGATCAATGATCTGTTTGCCGAGACGGGGCATGCGTCATCTTTAATTTCATCTCACGTCGGCTCTATGGCCGGACTACAGAGTCTGTTGGCTAAGGAATGCCATGTCGCGCCCTCACATTTGCTCGGAAAAGACGGGCAGTACAACGATGAGGCGATGGCGATGTTTTTCAAAGGACAGAAGATGATGGCGATGACTGTTGTCGGTCGGCGTCAAGGAATTATCTTGCCCAAAGGCAACCCGTTGCAAATCCGCGATTTTAAAGATTTAACGGGCAAAACGATGATCAATCGTCAGCGCGGAGCGGGAACGAGAGTCTTGTTTGATTACTTGCTGGAGCAAAACAACATGAAGGCGACTGAGTTTGTTGGCTATGACCGAGAAGTGACGACACACCTCGCTGTTGCGTTAGCCGTTAAAAATGGTGATTGCGATTTTGGAATAGGCGTGGAAGCGGCCGCTATTAAATTAGATTGTGATTTCTTGTATTTGGCTGATGAAGCCTACGAATTTATTATGTATGAAGAGACGTTTGATAATCCGGCGATGAGAGAGCTGGTGACATTATTACAATCTGATTTGTTTAGGAAAACAGTCGATGCTTTAGGCGGATATGAAACGTCGCAAAGCGGTAGCGTTCGAGTTTTCCAAGCGTGACAGCGCTTGTCATGAGAAAGTAAGCCTTAGACGTGTATGTACCTATTGCACCGGATATCATACATGTTTTTGCGTCGTCGAGGTGACAGATGGACGTTTTAGGTCATCGATATGATAGAAATCAACCGATCATCTCTCCAGAAAAACAGCGAGATTTAAAGGCTGTCAAAGTCGCTATTGTCGGCCTCGGCGGTTTGGGCGGATATGTCGCTGAGTTATTGGCGCGAATTGGTGTTGGCGAACTGGTTCTCATTGACAAAGATGTTTTTGAAGTCTCGAATCTCAATCGTCAGCTTTTCTCGAAGGAAAGCAATCTCGGGTTGTCAAAAGTTGATGAAGCGAAAAAGCTCCTCGCTGACATTAACTCTGAGGTAAAGGTGACGACTCATCGAGTTGAGTTAAAAAGCATCAACGATTTGGTCTATCTTGAGCACTCTCACTACATATTTGACTGTTTGGACAATATCAAAGGGAAATTGTTATTACAACAACTCAGCGTGTTGCTGAATGCACCGTTAATCCACGGAGCGATTTCTCAGTGGGAGGGTCAATTCGGATTCTTTTTGCCTGAACGTCGATATCTTGAAGATGTTTATCCTTTTGGTGAACGAACGAGTGTAGACGAGGGGGCGAACTTGGCGACACTGGTGACCCTTGTCGCTTCAATGCAAGTTCAATTGCTACTCACATATTGGCTCAACAGGGACGATATGAATCCAAATGTTTTGCATCGTTTCAATATCATGACGGGCGAAAGCATCTCAATCGATTTTAACCATTAAAGAAGAGCCCCTGAGAGGCTCTTCTCTTCGATCCAAGAATTCTTTCATCATCTTTTGCATCGTTGGATGACGGTAGGATTTCTTTTCTTATACCGTTTCATTAATGAATGCAGGTAGTATCCGTGTTTTATTAGCCTCCGGCGACAGGAGGATAGAGTGAGACTAAATCGCCATGCGTCAGTGTCTTATCGAACTTCGCATGAAAGCCATTAACCAGCAAAATACCGACGCCTTCAGGTTCAATGTTCAATGCATGACAGATAGCTAAAGGTGTTGAGTATTCATTTTCATCCATCTGCAATTCTTTCCCACGTCCGTCGCGGTAAAAGGCAAATAGTTTTACGGTAATCATCGTATGCCCTTCTTGTGTGCCAATGAGGTTGAGATCAATCGACAAGGTCTAAGCGTTCTAATGTTTCATCGGTCGGGAATCCGTCTACCCAACCACGCAGCTCATAGTAGGCAGGAAGCAGTTCGTCGAGTCTTGAGATCATCCCTTTCGAAGGTCCGTTCGTCACAGGTTCTTCGAGCAATCTCTTGGGCAAGTTATCATCTTCCTTGACCATGCCGGCAGCCTTATTAAACAGGCGTTCGATATTGTAAATTCGTTCTCCGGCTTCGAGCAATTCCTCCACCGATAAATCAGAGCCGGTAGCCGCATTGTAGAGCGCTGTGTATTCGGGCGCTCCCAAGGCGAAAGAGGTAAATAGACACAACCCGAGAGAGTCGATGGCAGCGGTTAAATCTTGGAAAATCTTGACGAGTGCTGCCTTATCGCGATTTGATTCTGTACGGTCTGCTAAAGACGGCAGTCCCAGGACTTCCGGCGAGATTGTGTACCCTCTGACGTGGCATCCACCGCGGTTCGATGTCGCGTAATTGAGACCGATACCTTGGACGGCACGAGCGTCGTATGCCGGCAATTCCATTCGTTTAGAACTCATCGAATAACGAGGCGCATTGTATGCCTCACAAAGAACGGAAGACCCTTGCGCCATCTTTTTGGCAAGGTCAACTTTTCCTTCGCCCATCGCTTTGGTCCATTCAACAATCGCGGTAGCATTTCCCCAATCCAAAGGTGGTAAGCCTTCATATTCTTCTTCTTTGATAAAACCGCGCTGGACCAATTCCATGGCGGCAGCGATCGTGGTGGGGACACCAATGGCATCAAAACCGTATTCGTTGCATTGGAAGTTGGCTTCGTTGATAGCAGCCAAATCGTTGATGCCACAATTTGATCCATACGCCCAGAGAGGCTCATATTCAGGGCCGCCCACTTCTTTGTCTTCCCGCTTAATGACGCGACCGCACCCGATCGGACATCGGTGGCAGTGGCCTTTGCGCACGAGGTGTTTTTCCGCCAGCTCTTCGCCGCTGATCATCTCAGCATCTTCAAAGTAGGATTCCTGCCAATTCTTAGTCGGAAGAGCTCCGATGCCGTTAATAATGTTGACTAATACGGCTGTTCCCAATGACGGGAGCCCTGTGGACGTAACGGGGTTTTCACGGATTTTTTCCATGGATGTCTTAAACGCCGCCTTCATCGCCTCGGTGTCATATGCGTCCATGATGGAGCGCGATGCTTTGATCGTGATGGCTTTGAGATTCTTGCTTCCCATGACGGCGCCGACACCGCCACGACCGGCGGCACGATCTGTGTCGTTCATGATGCAAGAGAGCAATGCCAACTGTTCGCCGGCCGGACCGATATACAAAGAATTGGAGTCTTTTCCGTGAATCGCCTGTAGAGCATCGTTGCAGGCGGTTGATTTCATACCCCAGATATCGGAGGCATCGATGATTTCGACGTGGTCGTCTTCAATAAACAAACGAACGGGTGAAGGCGCTTTCCCTTCAAAAATAATGGCATCGTAGCCGGCGTATTTAAGACGTGCGCCCCAGGTTCCACCGGAATTGGCCGATCCGATCATGTTGTTAATGGGTTGTTTCGTGACGGCCATATAGCGTCCTGCTGTCGGTGAGTTCGATCCCGTCAAAGGTCCGCTCACTAAAATCAGCAGATTCTCAGGAGAGAGCGGATCAACATGGGCACAACCGGCGTCATAGAGCCATTTTGTCGCCAACCCACGTCCGCCAATAAACTTGCTGGTTTCCTCTTGCGAAATAGATTCCGTTTTCCACGTTTTGTCTGACAAGTTGACACGTAAGAGTTTGTGATTGTTTGTCGATTTCAAAGTCTTATCCTCCTTCAACGACGCTTTTTGTTAAACAAAAAACAGAGCGTATGGCCCTGTTTCAGGAAAATACTATTCTCAACTCGAAAAGGGCGATACTAAAACCGTAGGATCCCTTTCCAAGAGTGGGAGGCTTTACCGTTTCCAATAAAACCCATTGGCAAGTTGCCATTCAAGGCAAATCTTGCTCGGAATCGTGTTATTGACATTCTATCACCGCGAGAGATTCGTTTCAATGCAGGATAAATATTACGTATGGAATGGTCATGTCTTATAAAGCAAAACCCCTGCGACAATAAGGTTGCAGGGGCTTGTGGTGGAGACGAAGGGGATCGAACCCTCTACCTCTTGAATGCCATTCAAGCGCTCTCCCAAGTGAGCTACGTCCCCGTGACGCTTGCTTAAGTTAGCACAGAATGTTTGTGCATGTCAAGCTACGATACAAAATGGCTGATATCACGGACGCAAACTCATGGTCCTTACAGGCTGGCAGATGTTTGTAAGTATATTTCATTTCATTTTCTCGCATCGCATATCCAATCATTCTAAAATCTATCGAGAGAGCACTTAGGCTTTCCGCAAGTGAAGTGTATGATAAGAAGGATGGCTCGATCGCTAACGAGTCGTACTAAAGTGTATTCAGCTTCCAAAAGAAATGAGGTTCTATTGTGAATAAGGAAAGAAAAAAACTCAATCCCTCGACGATGTTGATGCCTGTGCCGGCTGTTCTTGTCAGTTGTCATAGCGCTCAAGCGGAGAGGCCGAACTTGATTACCCTCGCGTGGGCTGGTGTCGTCAACTCCGAACCGCCGATGCTATCCATCTCGATACGCAGGAATCGTCACTCTCATCCGATGGTCAAGCAAAGTGGTGAATTTGTTGTCAATCTCGTGTCGAAGAGTCTTTTAGATGTGACTGATTACTGCGGTGTCGCCAGTGGTCGTGATGTCGATAAGTTTGAACGCTGCCAATTGACACCAAGTCCGATGGAGGGCATGGTCTTTGCACCGGCGGTGCTTGAAAGCCCGATTTCTCTCGGCTGTCAAGTTAGGCATGTTCTCGATTTAGGGACACACGATATGTTTATCGGCGAGGTCATCAGCATCGAAGCCGATCCAAATATTTTTAATGAAAATGGGAAAATGATTGTTGAACGAGCTGAACTAATCGCATACGCCAACGGTCGCTATTTTACACTTGATGAAGTCATCGCGAACCATGGTTTTGCAGCAAAACGCTTTTAACCTCGAGCCGCGAATGGGTAGCAAGTGTCACTTTGACAACGATTTTTCGTTGACGGGCTGGGATGATAAACGATAAAATGCCATTTAGTTAAAATATTTTAATGAATGAGGTTTTGTATGAGCCACGGAATTTATAAGTATCCTCTCTATGAGGTGCGTGAGATTGAGAACTTGCGCGACATGATCCAGCAGAGTGAAACGCTGTATGGAGATCGCAACGCTTACTTATTGAAAGACCCCATTGCGACGCGTCAAGTTGCACCACGGAGCGAAGAAGCTAAAAATCTGAAGATCGATCGGAAGCGCCCTTATGTTGGCGTGACTTTTAAACAATTTGCTTCCGATGTTCGCGCCTTTGGCACGGGGTTAAAAAATAATTATATAAAAGAAAACAGCCGTGTCGCTATTCTCGGTGAGACACGCTACGAATGGTATGTGACTTATCTTGCGGTCGTTAACGGACTTGCCGTCGTGG
>CAZBOM010000086.1:5436-7477 GCA_964493375.1 uncultured Mageeibacillus sp.
AGATCGTCAATCTCATCCATCATTCGGAAGCTGATATTCTTCTTTTCTCCAACCAAAAGAAAAAAGCCGTCGACAACATTCGCGACCAGATCCCCGGTATTAAGCACTTCATTAATTTTGATCTGCCGGCGGAAGGTGAATCCGATCATTATTTCTGGGATATTTTAAACGAAGGCGAAAGACAACGAGCTAGAGGCGATTTATCCTACGATACCTTGCCTATTGACTCGGAGGCCATGCAGATTCTTCTCTTTACCTCTGGGACGACAGCGAAACCGAAGGCCGTTATGCTCAGTCACAAGAACATCTGCAAAAACTTGATGGGCATGTGTTCCATGGTGTACATCGACGAATACGACGTCTTTCTCTCTGTGTTGCCACTGCACCATACATATGAATGCACGTGTGGCTATCTCTGTCAGCTTTACCGCGGAAGTTGTGTCGCCGTGAGCGAGGGGTTACGGTATATTCTGCAAAACATTCAAGAGGCAAAACCTTCGATTGTTCTCCTTGTTCCACTGATGATGGAAGCGTTTCATCGCGGAATTATAAAAAAAGTAAAGGCAGATCCGAAGACTTTCAAGAAATTCAAGTTCGGCCTTAAACTTACGAAAACACTTCGCAAGGTCGGTATTGATCTCAGACGAAAAGTTTTCAGTGCCGTTCACGAGAATTTCGGAGGCAATCTCCGTCTGTTAATTGCGGGCGGCGCGGCAATCGACGAAAAATTGATCGAGAATATGCAAGATCTCGGTATTCATTGTGTCCAGGGGTATGGCGTGACGGAATGTGCGCCGATTCTCGCCCTCAACCGTACCGATCATTACAACAATAAAGCAGCCGGTCTCGCGTTACCGGGTGTCAGTGTGAAGATTATTGATGCGGACGAAAACGGCATCGGCGAAATCATCGGGCGCGGTGATAACGTGATGCTCGGATACTACAAGAACGAAGAAGCGACTCGTGAGGCCATTGACGAGGAAGGGTACTATCACACGGGTGACCTAGGGTATCTTGATAAAGACTCTTTCGTCATTATTACAGGTCGCAAGAAGAATATGATCGTCACGAAGAACGGCAAAAATGTCTTCCCTGAAGAGATTGAATTTCTCATTCAGCAGTTGCCGCTCGTCGCGGAAGTTGTCATTTCTGGTGTGCCGGCAAAAGACGGGGACATCATGATTCAAGCAGAAGTCTTTCCCGATCGTGAAGCCATCGACGAAGATCCTGAGCTCAAAGGCTTGCCACTGACAGACGAGAAAATTAGAGTCAAGATCGATAAGCAAGTGCGTGAGATTAATCGCAAACTCGTCAATTACAAAGCGGTGCGTTCTGTCGTCCTGCGCGAAGAAGAATTCCCGAAGACGACAGCCAAAAAAATCAAACGCCATTAATGTCTAAAGATTATCGATAAACAGATGTTAAAAGGGGGCCATGAGCCCCCTTTAACTTGCATTGAATCTGTATGCCATGCAATTCGTTCGCGCGGCTTAGAATCTCTAAATGGTCGGCTTATACGAATCCTTCAACGCGACGGAGCGGTTGAAGACGAGCCTATCGTCTGTTGTGTCGTGACAGTCGTGAATGAAATAGCCTGTTCTCATGAATTGATAGCCGATGTGTGAGCGGTCCGTCTTGAGCCATGGCTCAACGTAAGCGTTCTCGATCACGACGAGTGAGTTTTCATTCAGCAATTCGTGGTAGTCCAATTCGCTAGCGTCGGGGTTTTCGACATTGAAAAGATTGTCATAGAGTCGAATCTCCGCCTGCACGGCTGTGTTCTCGTCAAGCCAGTGAATCGTTCCGCGCACTCGTTCTCCTTCGCGAGCGGAGCCGCCGCGCGTCTCCGGATCGTATGTGGCGAGAATTTCCGTGATCTCACCATTTTCATCGGTGTTAAAACCAGTGCACTCGACAATATAGCTGCCTCTCAAGCGGACTTTATTTCCCGGGAAGAAACGATAATATTTCTTCGGAGGGTCCACCATAAAATCGTCGCGTTCTATGAGAAGGTGACGGGAAAAGGTGATTTCATGTGACC
>CAZBOM010000087.1:0-7452 GCA_964493375.1 uncultured Mageeibacillus sp.
TGTAGATACAATGATTTTTTCATCAAGAGTCATCTTTAATCTCTTCTCCTTTCAAGTCATTGAGAACGTCGCTTGTGTGGCGAGCGAAGAGATAAGTCAAGATCAACGAGAAGCCTCGCTTCTCGCTATAGACAGACTCGGATTAACAGACTGGACGAAAGCGCTTCCGCATACGATTCACACGTATCATTCCGAGAATCTGGCGGAAGACGGCGTACTCCCTTCAGGAGGCGAAAAGCAAAAGCTTGCGCTCGCGCGCTCACTTTCTTACGGAGGCCCCTTCGTGATCATGGACGAACCGACGGCTGCTCTTGATCCGCGAAGCGAAGAAGAGATTTTTTACCAAATGCTGACATTGAGTGAAAAAAGAACCTCTCTTTTCATCTCTCATCGACTGTCGAGCACGCGTTACGCCGACCGCATTCTTGTCCTTGATGGTGGTCATGTAACGGAAGAAGGGAATCATGCGAAACTGATCTCCGATTCAGGACTTTATGCCAAGATGTATAAGGCGCAAGCAGCACAGTATAATGAAAGCAAATGATAGCCATATGAAAGGAAGTGTTCATGAATAAAGTCAATGCAATAGGAGACGCTTGTCCGCTACCGGTCATCAAGACGAAAAAGGCATTGGAAGCCATGGCGCCCGGCCTATTGGAAGTGACCGTCGATAACGATGTCGCCGTTCAAAACATCACGAGATTCGCCACGGCGAGAAACTACCCCGTCACGTCCGAGCAACGCGGTGATTCTTTTGTTCTCACCATTGAAAAAATTGCCACTAGCGAAAATCATGATATGCTCGCAGGTGTAGGAGAGAGCATCGATCATGAAGCCTCGAAACTTATGGCAGACCCATCGGCCTTGTCAGCAACACCCGCGATGACAGGCACCTTGGTGGTCGCGATCGCCTCCGACAAGATGGGTGCCGGCGATGATGCGCTCGGTGATATCTTAATGAAGAGTTTCTTCTTTACATTGACACAACTCGACGAACTCCCCGATACGATTCTTCTCTATAACACGGGAGCAAAACTCTCCGTTGAAGGCTCCGCCGTTCTACCCGACTTGATCGCTCTCGAAAAAGCGGGCGTTCGTCTGATGACATGCGGAACATGTCTGAATCATTTTGGCATTGCCGACCGACTGACGGTCGGTGAAATTACCAATATGTATGATATTGTCGATCAACTCAAAACAGCCGGACACGTGATAAAGCCATAAGCGGGCATTGAGAACTCGGCTTTTTTACTTTTCGTCATCTTTGAATTGAAGGGCGTCAGTTGAATCATTTGGCAATCTCTAAACATTGCCATGTGGAGACTAGAATAGAGACACACGACTTGAGAGAGCGAAAACCAAAACTCGTTATCACCTTCCGATCATCAACCGATGCCATGATGATGGAAAAATTAACACCGGCTGAATACGGACGACTTATTCCCGTCCCCCGAGAAATTAGCAGCGGGTGTGGTTTGGCATGGGCGACTAATCCGGAACTTGAGGAATCGCTTTTAAGAATGATGGATGATCACGATATCCCTTGGCTTGAGAAACGAATAATAGACATGTATTAACAGGAGGCATAATGAAAATACTATTGACCGGATTTGATCCCTTTGGTGGGGAAACCGTAAATCCTGCCTATGAAGCCGTCAAGCTTGTACCCGAGAATATTAAAGGTATGGAGATTATTAAGCTGGAAGTCCCCACTGTTTTCAGAAAAGGACCCGCCTATATCATCGAGAAAATACGTGAGACTAAGCCTGACATCGTTTTGTCGATAGGGCAAGCCGGTGGACGATCGGCGATCACCGTCGAATTCGTTGGCATCAATCATCTCGACGCATCTATTCCCGATAACGAAGGATTTCAACCCGATGGCGAAAAAATTGTTGACAAAGGAGAGAATGCATACTTCTCGACATTGCCCGTCAAAGCCATCGCAGAGAATATTCGTGCGAACGGGTATCCGGCCTTTATCTCCTATACAGCCGGCACTTATGTTTGTAACGAAGTCCTCTACACGGTTTTGCACTACGCGAAAGAACATGCTCCCCAATTAAAAGCCGGCTTTATTCATGTGCCCTTCGCGCTTGGACAAGTCATCGATAAGCGAGACGGAACGCCTTCCATGAGCGTGCGAGATATCGCCAAAGCGATCGAGCACGCGATTGAAGCCATTGTTGACTAAAATATTTTCATGTAATTTGACGATTTTACAAGGAGTAGGATTCTGAAATCCATGCTTTTAACAGTGCGGAAAAACCTGACTCTGCTTTTTTATTTGGTATAAACTTTCTATGTATTCATTAATGGGAGGAGGTATTCAATTGAAAAAAACATATACCGTAAAACCGTATCGCGTCATTCTGAATGTGTTTTTTGGGCTTCTTGGTGCGAGTGTTATCACTTTTTTTGCCAGCTTGTTTTTGGATGGCATTTATCCGTACGCGATCGGTGCCGTCATTTTCCTATTATTTCTTTGGCTGGTCGTTTTCGATAACATCCTTACCGTTCATATAGATGGAGACAAGTTCATTGTTAAAAAAGGGAAAAAATCGAAAACCTACGTGATTTCTGAGTGCAGTTTTCGCGGAGTCATGAAAAATGCCAGAAGATCAGACAGCTCGTATACGCTTTTTGTCATAACTCCAAAAGGAGAGGAACGAGTCGATTGTGAATTGCTCGGTCGTCGCCAGTATCTGGATATTCTCGAAGAGTTAGGCGTCATGGGTGACAAAGCTGTTCCCACAAAAGTAGAAACGACAAGAGAAGAATAGCTGGCTTTGAATGCCCGGCAATAAACAGAGATCGACAGCAATAAGGTGGCGATACTTTCTACCACGCCGTCGCAATCTATTAACAGACAATGAAAAAAGAACTGTCTTTAAAGACAAATTGTTGAACGATGATCGGCATGACATGGCGGTCATACTTACCATCACGTGGTCATCGTCACGTAACAGAAAACGAAAGAAGAATATATGAAAGAATTCCTAGAAAGCTTAGGACCGGCAAAAAACTACATTATCTATGTAGGTGGTTTTATGATTTTGTATCTTATCGCGATGATCATCTATATGAGATACAAAAAATCAAAAATGAAGAATTACATTGAAGCACATCCGGAAGCCGCAAAAGTTTTCATCAAAACACACGCTCAGATTGTGAAGGCAGAGGGGCTGTACATCCACTCAGTCGATGGAGGCAAGCCGGAGACCTTTATAGACGGGATAAAAACAGGCTTTTACCTCTTACCCGGAACGCATGTCATCGAGTCAACTTTTACAACTTCTCGACCCGGTGTATTGCATAAAACAGTGACGACCTCCTATGGTCCCTCAAAACAGGAAGTCGAAGTTGAGGCGAGAAAAAGTTACAACTACTCTTTCAATCCTGACACGAACGAATACAGCTTTGAGTTGAAACGTGATTAATCGCGACTTCACAATACTTGATTGCCCTTTGCGGTCATAGAGCGCGCCTAGTTTTAAGCGCGCTCTTTCTCAATGTGTAGTTTAATGGCTTCGACGGCAACGCGGATGCCTCGCATCGTATCGTGGTTTTCAGTATCATCCATGCCCTTGGCGCGGCGCTCCTGATTCCAAATCGTGTTCAAAATACAAGCTGCCTTGGCACCGAGTGTCTGACAGACGATATAGAGTGCGGCGCTTTCCATCTCTGAGGCTAGTGTCCCGCCCTTGAGCCACGCCTGCCACTTGTTCTGCAGCTCGTATCCAACCGGCATTCGATCAGGCGAATGTTGCCCGTAGAACGAATCTTTGCATTGGACGACACCGGCGTGATAACGGTATCCGCCTGCTTTTGCTGCATCAACAAGACAGCCCGTCAAATCAAAATCAGCGACAGCGGGGAATTCGATTGGCAGATATTCGCGCGTCGTTCCCTCCATCCTGATCGCCCCCGTCGCAATCACGAGATCGCCACCCATCACTTTAAGATCCATGCCACCGCATGTTCCAACACGAATGAAATGGCGAACTCCCGTCATGTAGAGTTCTTCGACACCTATCGCCGTCGAAGGACCGCCCATGCCAGTCGACATGACGAGAATCGGTTCGCCGAGTAGCGTTCCGAGCCATGTGGTATATTCGCGATTCTGCCCGATAAACCGCGGCTCATTGAGCAACATGACGATTTTTTCGACGCGACCGGGATCGCCGGGCAATAACACATACTTGGCTCCGTGTGAGTCATCTAATTGAATGTGATAGAGCTTATCCATTTTGAGCTTCCTTTCTAAATGGTCTTACCCGCATAGGCGACAGCGATCTCTGCCGCGAGACGAGCATTATTTTTAACGAGCGCGATGTTGGCGCGAAGGCTGTCTCCTTCTGTCACGGAAGCGATGCGCTCGAGAAGGAACGGCGAAATCTCTTTGCCGGTGATGCCATCTCTCTCCGCGTCCGCCAAAGCATTCGAGATCGCTTGATCAATATATTGCTTATCCATGGCATCTTCCACGGGAATGGGGTTCGCGATCACCATACCTCCCGGAAATTCGAGCGACCTTGCAATTCTAAGCATCTCGGCCACTTCTGTGGGAGTATCGACACGCATCGGCAGCTTAAACCCACTTTGACGCGTATAGAATGCCGGCATCTCATCTGTCCGGTATCCAATGACCGGTACGCCTCCCGTTTCGAGATATTCGAGCGTCCGCCCAATATCGAGAATCGACTTCGCGCCGGCACAAATAACAGCCACGGGCGTATGGGCAAGTTCGCGCAAATCGGCTGAGATATCCATGGTGTCCTCACCGTGTCGGTGAACACCGCCGATCCCTCCCGTCGCGAAAAAAGAGATCCCCGCGAGGTGCGATGCGATCATAGTGCCGGTGACAGTTAATGATCCTGTCAGTCCTTTTGCCAACACAAAAGGTAGATCACGGCGCGATGTCTTTGTCGCAGATAATCCTTCCGTCCCGATGCGTTCAATCTCATCCGCGGATAAACCAACACAAATCTTTCCATCCAGAATGCCGATCGTTGCAGGAAGCGCCCCATGTCGGCGTATCACGTCCTCCACAGCAAACGCTGTCTCGACATTTTGCGGGTATGGCATCCCATGCGAAATGATCGTTGTCTCTAGCGAAACGATGGGCAAACCTTGCTGCAACGCGTCAGAGACCTTCTCCGATAATTTGATGTATTGATTCAGTGAATTCATGTTGATTCCTCCCGTCACTCATGGCGTTCACGCCACGCTCTTTCTGTCTTGAAGCTTAATTGTGAATTCAATCATCCTGTTCATGATTTCTCATCATGTTTTCTTAATTGAAAACGGCGGCGCCGCATCTTTTTTGTCAACCTTTTACGCATCGTGACGACAACTCCGGAGCATTGGCACGATCCCACAAGGTCTCGACGGTCATCTCGCGATTAATCGGCTCCGGCGATTCGATTACAAGTGATGCGGCCGCTTGCGATAAACGAGCCACTTGCTCAAGTGGGAGCCCCTCGACCATGGCCCACGAAAAGACGGCAGTCATCGCGTCACCTGCGCCTGTCGTATTGACGGGCTCGCCTGCAGATTCAAAATGCGTGAAAACCATATCTCCTTCTTTCGCAAAAAGAGCTCCTTCTGATCCGAGAGAAACACAAACAGACCCTACACCCATTTCGAGCAAAATGAGCGCCGCACGGATGGCATCGTTACTTGACACAACCGACGTGCCTGTTAAATGCTCTGCCTCCATTCGATTCACTTTTACACCGCTTAGGCGAGAGAGAACCGGTCTCAATCTATCAACTTTTGCCTGCGACACAGCGTCGGCAAAAATGGGAACGCTCCAATTCGATCCGAGGAAATCTATGACATTTCCAGGAAGATTGGCATCAATAAGCATGGCAGAAATATTTGTGAGAGCTCTCCACGGTTTCACGGCTTTTACGTCAAGCGTATCAAAGACCGACATGTCATTGATAGCCGCCACCATATCGCCCGTCTCGTTGTGGATAGCGATATAGCGCGAAGTCGGCATGTCTTGCCTTACGAGAACATGCTCAAGGTTTACATGGGCCGTTCGCCCGATCGCGTCTAGATAATGACCGGCGCGATCGTCTCCGCGAGCTGTGAGAAAGTGGACCGCCTGATCGAGAAGCGCGAGATTTCGGGCCATATTAAAGCCGACCCCGCCGGCTCGCTCTTCAATGGCACCGGGATTGGAGTCACATGAGCGATATGTGACATGTGCTGTCGCCAGCAGATCAAGATTTTGACCTCCGGCGACAGCCCAACAACGCTTATTCATGTTGCTACTGACCTTTGAAATAGGGTCGTCCGAGCGCTCGTGGCGGTGTCGATCGCTCAACAAACACCATGAGTACAACGAGCGTCAGAACATAGGGAAGCATCGACAAAATTTGCGACGGTAACCAAGGCGTCCCGCCGAGGATTACTGTCAGCGCTTGCGAGAATCCAAAAAGAAGACACGCAAGCGTCGCACCGATCGGTTTCCAATTTCCAAATATGACGGCCGCCAATGCGATAAAGCCTTGACCGCTGATAACCGTTGGCGTAAATCGGCTCGCAATCGCAAGCGCGGTGATGCCTCCGCCGAGACCGGCCATGACACCTGATAATGTCGTACAGATGTAGCGAATGACCGTGACATTGACACCTAACGTATCCGCCGCCCCCGGGTGCTCGCCGCATGCTCTGACTCGAAGCCCTATTTTTGTTTTATAAAGTACAAACCACGTTAAAATCGCCAACACAAATCCAATAATGACGGTGATGTCGATCTCTGCCGACTGCAGTAGTCGCGAATTCGACTTGTCGATGCCAAGAATGTCAAACAGTTTTGGGATGCCGTTGGGGACCGTGCTCGACTGAGCCGCGCCATTGAAGAGACGGCGCGTCAAGAAAATCCCGACACCCAGTCCGATAAAATTAATGGCAATACCGGAGATGATTTGATTTCCTTTTGCTGTCACGGCGATGAACGCGTGCATAAGCGCGAGGAATCCGCCAAATAAAGCGCCGATGAGTAATCCGAGCCATGGATTGGCTGAGAAATAGCCGATGATGGCCGCACCGCAAGCACCGAAAGCCATCATGCCTTCCAGCCCGATATTATCGACCCCCGCGCGTTGCGTAATCACTCCGCCGAGTGAAGTGAAGATCAGCGGCGATGAGTACATGAGCGTAATCGAAATCGTCAACAAGATTGTATTCAATAGTTCCATGGCGCTACTCCTTCTTGTCGAGGCGCTCCGCCAGTCGCGGCAACGCCGGTGCTAATGCGATACAGAGAACTAGCACACCGATCATAATGTTGATAATCTCAGTAGGCGCCCTCATCCTCGACTGAATCTCCAGTCCCCCGAACTTAAGACCTGAATAGAGCAACCCTGCGAAAATACAGCCGATCGGGTTATTACCCGCGATTAAGGCGATCGAAATACCATCCCACCCATAGCCTTC
>CAZBOM010000088.1:0-7398 GCA_964493375.1 uncultured Mageeibacillus sp.
TCGCACTTATCCAAAACAGTTTTTGTACAAGTTGCAGTAATGACCACTTTTGTCTCGATCGTGGCCAGAAATTCCACTTATCCAAAATATTTTTGGACACGCTGAAAAAATGACCACGAATCGCCTGGATTTGGCTAGAATTGCAACTTATCCAAAAAAGCATTTGGACAGGTTGAAAAAATGACCACGAGTCACCTGATAATTGGCCAAAACGTCCACTTATCCAAAAATTCTGTACAAGTTGAAAAATTGACCAGCAGCTTTCTAAAAAAGCAAACGTTGAGTATTTAGAAAGAAGTTCATTGGAATATCTGGCATCGCGCGGAATAGCCAGCTCAATGAAATGGATAAGGAGAAATGCTCAATGAATTCTAGTTATTTCAAGCACATGATGTCGTCTGCGGCAATTGCGACTAGCACGGGATCGCCAGGATGGAGAGGGTCGTGGGATTTATCGATGGTGACGAATATCTTGCTGAAGAGTTCTTCAGAGTCTTCAGCGGATGGCAAAAGGACGACGGTGTCTGAGGTGATGCCCGATACAATTCGCAGGACAGTTGCCTTGAAAGTGTTGATGTAATCAGGGGAAGGAGCGACTTCTTTACCCGTTGGGAAAGCCGTTTCATTTTGCTTTGGGAAAACGGCTTTATTTCCAGCTGAGATAGCTGCTTTACTTCTAGATGCCGTAGCTGCTTCATTTTGCGTTGGGGTAGCTTCTTCATTTCCAGTTGGGATGGCGGTTGATATATCGCCATCCACTCGCTGCAAAATGCGGACAGATGTTTCGCGTACGCCGATGTATTCGAGATCGTCCGGGACAGGGCAAGTGGTTGATAGAAGTGTGTTCCACTCGTGGGCAAATACCGTGTAAGTGCCACGCTTTTCGGCGTGTGAGAAATTTCGAACGCCGGCGAGTCGTGCTGATGGAAAGTGCCAGGGTGAATCAAATAGGTTGATGACGGGCATGTACGAGATGGCTTGTCCATCTTCAACTACCAGAACGTGGTCGCAGAAGCGCCTGATTTCGTCGCGGTTGTGGCTGACGTAGAGGACAATTCCCTCGTATTGTTCAAGATACTCAAACAAATTCTGTTCAAGTTGGTAGCGCAAGTATTCATCGAGTGCAGAAAAAGGCTCGTCGAGAAGCAAAATGGACGGCTTGCTTGCGAACGCGCGTGCGAGTGCGGCACGTTGTTTTTGGCCGCCGGAGAGTTCGCCGGGATATTTGTTGGCCTGATCGAGAATATAGAAAGAATGGAGTAGCTGGTCAATACGGGTCAGATTCTCTTTTTTGTCGCCTCGCATGCCGGCAAGGATGTTGTTGCGAACGGTCATATTAGGGAAAAGTGCGTAGTCTTGAAATAGATGACCGACTCCACGATTTCTCGGCTTGATAAAAATTCTATCTTTGGAGCTGTAAAAGACTTCGTCTCCAAGTGTGATTCGTCCGCTGTCCGGGCGAACGACTCCTGAAATACACCGCAGAGTCATCGATTTCCCGCACCCGGAACTTCCAAGAATACCGAGAATTCCTTGCGAGCGATCGTGCTCAAATTGTATGTCGAGCATAAATTTGCCGAGCATTTTTTGGATGTCGACGGAAAGCCTTAAGTCGCCTAATCTATCATTCACTCTGTTTGTGTAGTCTTGTGTCATTGTCATTTTCTTCTGATCTTCAGTTAATATTGAGGGTTTCTTTGATTCGCCGTATGTAAGGGGTTTAATTTTATCAACCGTGGTGATGAGCGAATCTGATATCTCCGATGGTTTAAGCTGATTTTGCGGATTCTGTTCGCTCTTTGCTTCGCCGTTTTATTCTCGTATAAAGTGATAATCGACTACTTCCCGAGTTTCTGTTGAGAACATGGCTAGTCAGATAAATGACGGCGAATGAAATGGCGATGAGCAAGAGAGACCAACGTTTAGCAAGTTCCCGATCATTAATCTGGACAGCGGACCAGACGGCTTGCGACATGGTGGTAGTCTTGCCGGGGATATTGCCCGCCAAAAGGGAGGTCGCACCGAATTCTCCCATGGATCGCGCGAAGGCAAGGATTGTTCCGGAGAGAATTCCAGGCCAAGCGTTGGGGATCATGATATGCCACATAATCCATTTTTCTTTTTTGCCGAGTGTTCGTGCGACACTGATCAGGTCGGGATCGAGCTGTTCAAAGGCAGCCCTAACGGACCGGTACATCATCGGAAAAGCAACAACCGATGCGGCGATTGACGCGCCGATCCAAGTAAAGACAATATTAATCCCAATTGATTGGAGGAACTGGCCAACAGCTCCATTGCGTCCAAAAATCAGCAAGAGAATAAAGCCAAGGACAGTCGGCGGCAGCACCATGGGTAGCGTGAAAAGACCGTCGATAAAGATTTTTCCTCGGTCAATGTATACGACTAACCACGCGGCAAAAATTCCCGCGATAAACGCGACGACGGTCGCTGTCGAAGAGACTTTTAGTGATATCCAAAGTGGTGAAAGATCCATACGTCTGTTTTCTTAGGTGGTTGTCCGAGCTACAAGCGTAACGCCGGACTTTCTTAGGTGGTTGTCCGAACTAAAAGCGTGGCGTCGGACTTTCTTAGGTGGTTGTCCGAGCTACAAGCGTAGTACCGGATTTTTTCGGGTTTTGCCAACGCTGCGAGGACAGCGTCAGACATTCTTAGGTATTGCCCAACGCCACACGTGTGACGTTGGGCGGAACATTCATTAACTGGAACCGGATGATTGCTTCTACTTTAATGTGTTATGGCGCATCACACACAGTTCTCAGCGTTGTCAATAGGTTGGCAACAGCGTTGTTTATTTGCCTGCCATGGTGAAGCCGTATTTTTCAAAGATGGCGGCGGCATCGGGTGTTCCTAGGAAATCGAGGAACAGTTTGCCGGCGTCTTTTTCTTTGGCATCTTTGATCATCGCGGCGGGATAAATGACGGGCTTGTGGCTGCCTTCGGGTGCTTCGGCGACGACTTCGACTTTGTCTGAAATCGCGGCGTCGGTTTTATAGACGACTCCACACGAGACTTCGCCAGATTCAACATAGCCGAGGACGATACGGACGTTGTTTCCGAATGTGATCTTCGATTGGATAGCATCCCAGAGGTTCAAATGCTTGTAGATTTCTTCCGAGTATTGGCCGACGGGGACTGAAGCTTCGCCGAGAGCGATGCGAGTCACTTTGTCTTCTTTGACATCCTCGAAGCTCTTGATGCCGAGATCGGATCCTTTCGGGACGATCATGACGACTTTGTTGACGAGCAAGTCGAGACGCGTGTCTTTGTCGATGAGATCTTTCTCTTCCAAGGTGTTCATTTGTTTCTGAGCGGCAGAGACGAACACGTCACAAGGCGCGCCTTCGGAGATCTGTGTCTGAAGCGTTCCTGAGGAATCAAAGTTAAATTGTGTTTTGATGTGCGGGTTTGTTTCATTGAATTTCGCACCGAGATCCTGCATGCAGTTTGTCAAACTGGCGGCGGCGAAGACATTGATGGTGACTTCTTTCTCTGTTTTCCCGGGTTCTGTTTTCGAATCATCCGGCGTTGGTTTATCAGTTCCTGCCGGTGTATCCGCGGGGTCTGTTTTGACCGGGTCTTTGGGTCCGCAAGCGACGAGGCCGATCGACAGAACGAGTAGTAGTGCGATAAAGATGATTGATAATCTCTTTTTCATCGTAGTCATGTTTTTTCTACTTTGGTTGTAATATATGGCAAGCCTTGGCAGGCAAGTCAACTAGGTTTTGATGTATCTCAAGCCTTGGCAGGCGAGTCAACCGGGTTGTAATATATGGCAAGCCTTGGCAGGCAAGTCAACTAGGTTTTGATGTATCTCAAGCCTTGGCAGGCGAGTCAATTTTTATCAAAATGTCAGCTTCAATTCATGTACAAACTGAGAATGTCGAGTCAGATACATCTCAATTCTTACACATCAACGTCAGATGGCGTTCGGGCGGGGCGGAAGGTTTTGACCATGTTAATGCCGCCTTCGCCGAGATTGATTGAGTCTTCTCGACTGATCGGTAAACCCGCGTAGATACGGGGTAAGAATAAATCGAGGCTTGTAACGGGACTGTGCATCGAGGCTCCGGGGACTCCAACGAGCGTGCACCGGTCGCGTTTCGCGATCGTCAGCATGTTGCCCGGTTGCATGGGAACACCTTGAAAATAGAATTCAGTCGCCATCTTGCGGATGACCGTGGGGGTCACGTCGTCGGGATCGACTGACATGCCGCCGGTCAGCAGTATCAATTCCGCGCCTTTTTCAATCAATTCGAGTATTGCGTTGGCCATAAACTCTTTGTCGTCAGGGCTAAATATAGCTCCTAAATAGTCAGCGCCAAAAGCGGCGATCTTCGGTTTTAACACCGACTCAAATCCGTCCGTAATACGACCGTAGTAAACTTCATTTCCCGTGATGAGGAATCCCGTTTTTAGAGGTGCATAGGGTCGAACATCGAGGATTGGCATATTCGCTTTGGCGATCGCGACGGCTTTATCGACTTGTTCCTGTTCGGTGAGGAGGGGGACGATCCGAAGGCTTGCCAATCGATCATCCGCTTCGACCGGTGTCTTGTCCCAAATGGTTGTAACGGTGTAGTCACCTGCGCCATTGACCTCACGAAGCGCTGCGCGGCGCAAGACGAACAGACCGCGTTCTTTCGCGAAAAAGTTGAATTTGCCCTCAGAAGGACCGTCCATGTACACCGTTTCGCTCGCGATGACATCAGCGAGAGCCTGCCCCGCGTCATCTTCATGCACGCCTGTATCGCCTTCTTCCGGAATATAAACATAATCCTTGCCCATACTGAGTAGGACAGGGATATCTTCTTCCGCGATGACATGTCCGCGCTTAAAGCGAACACCCTTAAAGCCTGATTCTAAAATGGCGGTTAGATCATGAAATAGTGGTTTCCCGATAGCTTCTTGAACGGGGATTTTTTTCATT
Source organism: uncultured Mageeibacillus sp. (assembly GCA_964493375.1). GTDB lineage: Bacteria > Bacillota > Clostridia > Saccharofermentanales > DTU023 > UBA4923. The sequence continues at coordinate 4,949 of CAZBOM010000088.1, forward strand.
TATATGCCTCTTTTTGAGTTGTATTCATTTAGATCGCGAGCCTTTTTCGTGTAAAAATGTGTTTTGGATTGGTATCCGAAGACAAGACGATCGATAGATATTATAATGCAATTCGCTACACTTGTCATTTTTCTGAGCAAATGAAGTCGTGTTGCGTTATTTGAGAAAGTAAGTGCCCATGGGTTTTGAGCACCAAACTTTACAATTGAGTACTGAGCTCTGCTTATAACCGGAAGTCGTGTTGTACAATGAATAAAAAAGAAAAGCCACTCGAAAAGAGGTTGTCTATGGGTCACGCACAACAAGACATTCGATATAAAGCTTGCATTATGATTGCCAGTGATACGAGAAGTAAAGGAATGACTGAAGATAGAGTAGGGCCTTTATTGAGAGAAATGCTCGAACCAATTGCCGACGTTGTGTCATTGGAGATAGTTCCGGATGATGTCGATAGTATTGCCCAAGCGCTTGTCGGAATGAGCGATGATCTTCAAGTTGATCTTGTCTTGACGAGTGGTGGCACAGGGTTCGCCCCACGCGATGTAACACCGGAAGCGACGATGCAAATCGCGACGAAACTCGTTCCCGGTTTTGCCGAAGAGATGCGACGCGTAAGCATCGCGAAGACACCTCACGGGATGCTGTCGCGGGCTATCTCGGTTATTCGCAATCAGACTTTAATTATCAATATGCCCGGCAGCCCGAAAGCGGTGAAGGAGTGTCTCGAGGCGATCATGCCGGCAATTCCTCATGCACTTGAAACGCTGCGTGGCGAATCGGGATCGAGACCGGAGGACCATCGGTATAAGAACAGAGATGGCTTGGGTGTGAAGGTTTAAGATTTAGAGAAAAACGATTAAAATGGCCATAAGCATGGGATCGTTGCGATGCGCGCGGTCACACACTACCAATGATTTAGTAAACAAAACTTGAGGGGGTTTTCATGAAAAAAGATTACTATCTTCAGCAATTGGAAGAGGAGCTCGTTGTCGCGCTCGGATGTACAGAGCCGGTGTCAGTCGCTTTTGCGGCGGCGCTGGCTAGAAAAGAAGCCGGATATGATGAACCGATTGAAGCGATTGAGCTCCAAGCAAGCGTCAATATCTACAAGAACGCGATGGGTGTTTTTATTCCCGGTACGTCCGACATGGGCGCGGCCATGGCTGCGGCGCTTGGCGCCGTCGCCGGGGATCCCGACCTCAACTTACAAGTTCTGCAGAATATTCGAGAAGCCGACATTATTGAAGCGCGCAGTCTCTGCGCGGAAGGAAAAGTCTCGCTCGATATCGCCCCTAAAGGGACCCCCTCTCTCTATATCAATGTCATCGTTCGGACGAAAAATCACACGGGCCGGGCGACCGTCGCGTGGAAACACGATTTGATCACGGAACTTGAGCGTGACGGAGTGATGACCTTTATTAATGACACGAGCCAAGTGCAGGAATTGACAGATTCGATCACGGTCGATGATCTGCGAGATATCTGGGATTTTGCTACTTCAATAGAACTCGACAAACTAGATCTTATCCGTCAAGCCGTCCTGCTTAACGATCGAATCGCCGAGCGTGGCATGTCGCATGCCGACGGCCTCGAAGTGGGACGATCAATCGCGAAGTCTTGTCGCTCCGGTAAAGCCGTTCCGGATAAAGACGGTTGCGCACTCTCCGACTATTGCGCCGCGTGGACGGCGGCCGCGTCGGACGCACGTATGGCCGGTGTTTCAATGCCCGTTATGAGCAACTCGGGAAGCGGTAATCAAGGTATTACCGTCACAGTCTCTGTGTTGAGCGCCGCTCGTTACCTCGGGAGCACGGAAGAACAACTGCTCCGCGCCCAGACATTGAGCCACCTCGTCGCCATTCACGTCAAGAAGAGCTTCGGACGTCTCTCGCCGCTTTGCGGCGCGACAGCCGCCGCTGTCGGCGCGAGCGCCGGGATCGTGATGATTCTCGGCGGTGACATCGACCGCGTGATCGCCGCGGTACAAAACATGTTCGGCACGGTGACGGGGATGATTTGCGATGGAGCAAAACTAGGTTGTTCATTGAAAGTCTCCGCTTGCATCTATTCTGCCGTTCAGGCGGCTGTCGTGGCGATGCAGGGCAAGGAAATCGCTTCAACTGATGGCGTCATTGAGTGCGACGTCGAAGAGACGATCAAAAACATGGAGCGTATCTCGAAAGAGGGGTTGGGCAGCATGGACGAACTTCTCCTCAACATTATGTTGAACAAAAAGAGAGAAGAATAGATAGCGAATCAGCATTTTCTTGAGTAAGAAGAGAAAAATAACAAACGGGTCATGATATAATGCATCGTGCGAGTGCACGGGTGTCGTTTGAAACGTGCCCATGACAATTTCGCTCAAGCAATTGCTGTATAATATTGCTTGTGAGTGCGCGGGTGTAGTTCAATGGCAGAACATTAGCTTCCCAAGCTAAATACGGGGGTTC
>CAZBOM010000089.1:0-7136 GCA_964493375.1 uncultured Mageeibacillus sp.
TTTGATACAAATGTGGCGTGGCAGTCAACTGCTCACGAAAAATTCCTACTCCTGATGTATTGAAAACAAGCCCATTACTATTCGCAAAGGTATGGCCTGTGGCAAGTGTCTTGTCAATTGAATGATAGGCACCGTTTATTCTTGATGCCGTCGCTGTGTATAACACATGCGTCACTAAATCAACGCAACAGAATTTTCTTGTCGAAGTGTGAAGCGGGATATACTCCAATCCTTGTAAGATATTGTTATATCCATATCCCAGTTGGTTTGCTCGATCAATATGCGCCTTCGCGGAACGCAAAATTCGCTCTCGAGAGACCATCATGTCTTCCGGTTTCAAAGATGCTCTTTGGTCAGCCGTGTAAGCTTGAGCCTCTTGTCGAACGCTTATTGGGATTAAAGTGAAAATAAAAGTCAACGCAAATAATAGACAGAGTGTTTTTAGAAATGGCTTTGACATCTGTTTATCTCCTTCTATGACTTAATTAAGACAATAGAAAAGAGTGCCCTTCGATCAGCCTATGGATTGCTTACTTTAGATGACGATGCCAGACAGATTGTCGTTTTATTGAATGACTATCGATGGATTAAATAGATTCTACTTACCTTTGGCAATATGCAAAGCGCGTTGTAGTTCATCGATTTGAGATTACGGTTCCAGCTCAACTAGTCCTTCTACCACAAGATCCGGCTTGTGAACGATGCTCCCGTCGGAGGCGAACGTGTACATATCCCCCACAAGCTCACAGTACGTCTCAATGCCCTTTGGATTATCGAAACTCATATCAGCTAAATTGCCATTCCCCGATCCAATATAGGAACAAGAAAGACCGGCTTCCACCACAACGTTTATTTGATCGAGAGTGAGCTGAGCGTGATATTTTTCCTCTATACCACGATCAGGCCATTGAATGCGAGCCCAACGTCTCCAAGATGTTATATCGAGACGATCACCCAATCTCTCCACTATGCAATTGTCTTCTCCAAACCGATGAAAGCAAAGAATCACGACGTCGTAGACCTTCTCCGGCGACTCTTTGTGTAGTGAAAGCTTCAACGCTAACGCAGAGCCGATACGAGGGTGATAACCTACCGGACGATGCATATCAGCGGCGCATTCACCCGTTGAGATACCTGGATTGGTTTCGCTACCTATCGTAGTTTTTGTATTCTCAACTTTTTCCGATGTCGATGTTCTCCTTGGTTCCGTTTCAAAGACTCCTTGCTGCTTCTGCTTGCTACAGTAATAGATAATGAGGGCACCCGCTAACAAAAGACAAGCAGCCGCTACGGCGCCTATTTTGATCCACGGTACTGATATTCTTTTTCTCGGATAACACATAGCTTCCTCCGCATTTGCCTATTGCCCAGAATATTGAATGAGAGTTTAAAGCAAGCATATCAATATTTTGTCTCCAGTTCTCGTATGCCCTGTTCGGAACGTTCAAAAAACAGTTTGATGATTTCGCCATCCTGAATCGATATCCGTTGTGCTGTCTCCTTTTTTGCCTTCAATGTTATACGACGGTTTTGCATGAGAATACTACATCAAAATTAAAGCAATTTTCAGTCAATAGGTAATGATGAAAAAAAACTGAAGAGCATTCGTTTTTTTAGGGCAAGAAACTTGGCGATCTCTCCGGATTTAAAAAAGACAAGACACGTGCATGTCTTGTCATTCTTGTAAAAATACCCGTACATTATATTCAATTGGTGGGATTTGCCGGACTTGAACCGACGACCCCCTGCGTGTGAAGCAGGTGCTCTCCCTGCTGAGCTAAAATCCCGAAAATAAAAATTGGTGACCCGAACGGGGATCGAACCCGTGACTCCGCCGTGAAAGGGCGGTGTCTTAACCACTTGACCATCGGGCCACATAACTGGTGGCGGCAACAGGATTTGAACCTGTGACACTTCGGGTATGAACCGAATGCTCTGGCCAACTGAGCTATACCGCCGTGAGTCGCTGAAAAACGACGCTCAATGATCATACCGTGCCAATTCACTTCTGTCAAATCTTAAATTTTTGAGCTTCATTTGATCATCGTTTAAGGACTAAATGAGCTTTATTTAGCCCTTTATGACCATCGGAACACCGGCAAGTACTCGAATCACTTGTGTCGCCTTCGAAGCCAACAAGGTCGATAGCCTCCCGGCCAGTTCTCTCTCAGTTCTAGTCTCTTTTCCGAGCGGCACGACACCTGCTCCCACTTCGTCCGCTAGCAAAACGAGTTGACCATCAGGACAATCATTCTGAAGATTTAACAGAAAACTGTTAATGGCGTCTTCAGGGGACATGCTTCGTTCGCGAAGTATCGTCGCGATTCTCTCGACATGATTCACAACGATCACCTCGAATTGACCAAATCCCGAATCGTGATCTAGATTTTCCAGGGACATAGGCTCAAAGCGTATTGCCCCATTCTCACTAATAGTTTTGAACGAAGAAATCGTTCCATCTATTCTTTCGGAAAACCAACTATGTGGCAACGAATCGGCGTCGACGATCATCGCGTCCTTCTCCTCAAACAAAGACAGCGCGACATCGAGCTTTCCCTGATAGGCTCCCCCTGTTATAAAAATCATGCCTTTTCTCGCTTCCATATTCACCGTTCTTTCTCTCAATGTCATATCAATACCAGACAGGCAATGAACGCGACAATGCGAAGATGATCCAGCCTACCACTTCAATCAATGAGAAGAGAAATCCTGCGAGATCACCGGTCGCTCCCCCGAATGCCTTTAAAGAAAAACGTCTGAATAGCAAGAATATTAGGAGCGAAACTGAAACAGCGATGAGGCCACTCCAATGAGCCAACGCCACGATTGCAAGGGCGCTGATCATAAGTATCACGACAAGTGCCACTCTGACTGATGTAGGCGTTTTCTTGCGGAAGGCATGTTGCATACCATCAGATCGCGCAGACGGCAGAGATGCGCTGTAGAGCCCTGATAGCGATCTTCCAAAAACACCGAACAACAGCGACGCGACGATCAGCAAAACCCTTCTTGTCGCTAAGATTTCAGTCCATGCCGCTAAAGCCAATAGGAGAAGAAGCACCGCTCCGATGACAGCATAGACGCCAATATGCGGATCGCGCATGATGCGCAGCTGTTCCTGCCGATCACGCCTTGAAAACAATGCGTCGCATGTGTCAGCAAAACCATCGAGATGGATCGCCCCCGTCACCCCCACCATGAGCGCGACTGTCGCAACTGACTGGAAGAAAACCCCGACATCCAAAAGATGAAAAAGATAAAGTGACCCTCCGGCCAACGACGCCCCCACGAGTCCGGCCATCGGAAAGAAAGCAAGCGTCAAGGCTAAGAAAGACGGATCGAACGCGTATTGCGGAAATGGAACGATCGTAAAAGTTGACATCGCAAGGCAAAAGCTCGCCCATCTTTTAGGAGATCGCGAGGCTTGGAATTCTGGTTCATTCAATGGTCTGTCGTTCATCATCTATTCACCCAACTCATTCAATTGCTCGACTTTGATCGAATTCTTTGCTGAGATTCCCCGACCGATCTCGCCAAATCACCGGAATGCCCGCCACCACTTCCACAACGGAAGCATCGAGTTCACGAACAATTAACTGAAGTGCCTTGCCGAGAACTTGTCTATAGCGATCGGTGACCTCATCGGCGACCGGTGCCTTAAAAATATCGGGAGCGACGATGATCAGATCCGCTGTTTTCATAGCGAGTTTCTGTAATGCGACCATCGTATCGCGCTCGACTTTTTCATTCTCAACTTCAACCCATTCCTCATCATCGTTCTTGATAAATTTAGCCTGCGACAACATCACACCTAAACAATCTAATAAGACGACTTGCCCGTCAAGATCTTCTGACGAATCGCAAAAATGCTCGAGCTCTTGAGGAGTGTAGAGCTCGACCGTCTCGAAGGATTGTCCGGCGCGCGACGCTTGATGTCGCATAATACGATGGACATTCTCAGGATCACCGCCGGGTTGGAGCGTCGCGATATAGAGCATGCACTCGGCACGCCTCGAAGAAGCGAAATGTTCGGCTAATGTTGATTTGCCGCTTCTCGATCCTCCGATAAAAAGCGTTACCATGGCTGGTCGAACACTTCGTAAGGCTCTACACAGCCTTCATCAAACGTTTGCGATTCAAGGAAAACGGCGCGCGCATAGTCAATCATCGGCAAGAACATGAGCGCGCCCGTCCCTTCACCGTGTCGCATACTCAAATCTAGGCATGGTGAAAGACCAATTTCACGGAGTGCGACTTCGCCACCTTTTTCAGATGGCAAATGCGATGCAAACAAGACATTTCGCACCTCCGGGACAAGGCGAACGAGTGTCAGTGCGGCGACCACGGTAATCAAACCATCGAGGATGACGGGCGTTCCCGTCAAGGCAGCCCCCGCATAGAAACCAACCATGGCGGCGATATCCAACCCGCCCACTTTTCTCAACACATCAAATGCGTTGTATCGATCGGGCGCACGCGCGGCGAGCGCATCAGTCAGGACTTGAATCTTTCGCTGCAACCCTTCATCAGAAAGACCGGCACCTCTCCCCGTCAGATCGGAAGGCGAACGCCCTGTTAAAGCCGCTAGGATAGCCGTGGCTGTCGATGTGTTACCGATCCCCATCTCGCCGGCAATGAGAAGCTTATACCCTTTTGACGCGGCACTGAGCGCAAGTTCCATGCCGACGCGGACCGCCATCATCATCTCTTCCTCGCTCATCGCATCTTCAATGGCGAAATTATTCGTCCCCTTTGCCATCACCGGTGTATGAACCACGCCTTCGTAATCAAGTTCAAGATCTGCCACACCAAGATTGACGGGAATCACCGCGCAGTCTGTCTGACGCCCGAGAATATTAATGGTAGCAAGCCCATCGGCGATATTGCGAACAACTTGGGCCGTCACTTCTTGCCCTGTCTGAGAAACACCTTCTGCCACAACACCATTGTCAGCCGAAAAGACAAAGACAGCTCGCGGGGAGACATCAAGCTCATTCCCCGGTGAAAGACCGGCAAGTCTGGTGATAATTGTTTCGAGCGTCCCAAAGGAACCGATCGGTTTACAAAGTGAGTTCCACCGAAATTGCGCGCGCCTCTCGTGCTCGCGATCGGGAGAAGCGATTGAACTCGTCGCATTAAAAAACTCTTCTCTTGTAAATGTCTTCATTCGTTCATCCGTCTTTCGTACTATTTTTACCTGCACCACAAGGCGCGGCATCATTTTATTCCATCATCGTTGATGAAGAGGTTTTCTCAAGGCACCACTTTATGCGGCTACCTTGAAAAACCCGGCTAAAGCCGCGATGATCACGATAACACCGAGCGCGATTCGATAGTAAGCAAACACTCGGAAATCACGTCGGCGGATATAATTTAGCAAGAATCGTATCACGACGATCGATACCAGATAAGCGACTCCCATACCGACGAGCACAGACATCCACTGAATAAGATTGAAATTCGCTCCAATCTTTAATAGCTTGAGCAAGCTTGCACCGAACATCACGGGAACGGCGAGATAGAAAGTGAAAGTCGCGGCAAGCGGGCGACTCATACCGATCAAGATCGCGCCGAGAATCGTCGCGCCTGATCTCGACGTCCCGGGAAGAACGGCTGATACAAGCTGGAACAGACCGATGATAAGGGCTATCCGCCAATCGATCTGTTCAATTCGAACGATACCGGGAACTTTCTTTTCTTTGGCAAGCCAGTGTTCCACTAAAATGAAAGCGACGCCGACGAGTATCAGCATGATGGCAACCGTCCAAGGATTATAGAAGAGAGCTTCAATTTTCTTGTCGAACAACACACCGATGATCGCAGCGGGAACGCACGCGATCAAAATAACAATCCATAAACGCAAAATGCGTTTATCGGCGACAAAGGCAGCGCGCCCTACGTTGAATGGCAATAGTTGACCTTGCGTCGTTTCCGGCGTCGCGAGTTTTCGCCTCGGGAATGGCCACAATTGTCGCCAAAATGTCACAACGACAGCGAGTATGGCGCCTAGCTGAATCACAATCAAGAAAAATGAGAAAAACTGATCATTCGATGCCGCCGTCTCACCCGATTTAAAGGGCAAAAGCCTTTCTAATAAAATCAAGTGACCGGTACTGCTGATCGGTAGCCACTCTGTCACGCCTTCAACAATCCCATAAATGAGACTTTTTATTACATCAAGCCAACCCATTTGTTTCTCCTACATATCTTTATTATTTGACCGACTCTTGTCGTAGCACTAACACTCCGCCCGGAAGTAATGTAAAGCTCTCGCGATCGGGAGAACTTTTCCCCTCACTGATCGTCGCGCCGCGATGATCATATAACTCGAAATAAGCTTCTTTATTATCGAATCCTTGGATGGCGACAATCTGAGGCTCTGTTCCGATATTAATCGCCATCGCTACAATTCCTTCTCTTGACCGATAGGTGTAATAGTAAACGATCTGAGCGCTCTTGTCTTCTGCCGGTTTTGTCGAATCACCACCGCTCGCTTCACGACCGGAGAGCAAAACATGCGGTTCTTCAAGGAGTGCTTTCCCCGCTAAATCACGGCATACTTGCAACGTCCGCAGAGCGACATGCTTCTCTGAAAGAAATGATAAATCAGACAGATCAACATCGACGAGCGCAATGGTCGAGTTATTCCCAAGATCTGCAACAAGCGGGAGTGCCATATCGACGAGGCGAATCTCTTCACCAAGATTTGTCACATCAATAGAACGAATAAGCTCCGGCATAAACCGATCACCCATCATACGTCTTCTCGGAATCGAGTTAACCCAACGAGCCACATTCGCGTCCACATCGGTCGCGTCTTTTAGTGGCCCGTCCAGCAGAAAATCTCCTGTGTGATAATCAGCTGATGTATGGCTTCGACCATCATCGTATGTCATTCCGTCAATCAAGAAAATCTTATTCTTCACATCGTGATAATCTGGGGCGGATATAATCTGATCCATCACCCAGTGGACGTAGTTCGCGCGCGTCATATCATTTGGCAAGACGCCGTCGACATCTGCAATCTCAAGATATATGACATCAAAAGCGTCACTCCATCGCCCGATCGCGCCATCGCGCGATCTCAACTTGCCATATGCCGAGAGCGGTGAACCCGCGAGATACTCCATTAGATT
>CAZBOM010000089.1:7146-7395 GCA_964493375.1 uncultured Mageeibacillus sp.
GCACCGAGATTATGCGTTGATGAAGCGCTCGCTCTTTTCGCCACACGGCCTTCCGGCAAAACCCACATCTCCGGAGCATGCTTTGATCGACCAATAGGGACACAATCAAGTCTTACCACATCAACCGGGATATCGAATCCTTCTCCGTCTGCCATGACTAATGACGATAATGCTTGAGGGGCATCCTCATTCCTACCAAACCAAATATTGTCGAGATGGAGCGTTCCCGAGCCGGAAAAACCGAAGTTA
>CAZBOM010000090.1:0-7270 GCA_964493375.1 uncultured Mageeibacillus sp.
GATAGGGATGCTTGCTCGCGGTATTCGTCTCGGAATGGGCACCGACGCCTATACGCACGATATGTTTGAGTCGGTGAAAGTCTCAAAAATTCTGCAATCTTACAGATTGTCAGATCCGACTGTCGGTTTTGGACAAGCGCTGCAATTGCAATATGACGGTAACCCCGCCATTTGCGCGAAGCACTTTAAGCGTCCGCTCGGGATGTTGAAGCCGGGAGCGTACGCCGATATCATCACGCTCGACTATTTCCCATTCACGCCATTCGGCGCTGACAACTGGAGAGGCCATCTCTTGTTCGGCGGTTACGGTCGCATGACAAATGATGTCATGATCAACGGCAAAATGGTGATGAAAGATCGTGAAATTCTCACCGTTGATGAAGATAAAATCTTTGCTCGTACAAAAGCGCGTGCCGCAGAGGTTTGGAAGAATCTGTAGTTAAGACAAACATAAGCGTAATGGCAAAGCATGTCGTTGCGGCATATAGATGAGTTCGAGTACCTCTGTCTCAAGCGAATGATCATTCAGTGAGCGGAGGTACTGTCTCGCGCGTCAATTTTATTTATATTAAAATAGATACATCTCGATGTTTTGTTATAAAGGATTCGGTAAAAATGATACGGAAGCAGCCCGGTTTTTACTTGACAAATAGGTTTGCAATACATGATTGATTAGGTGAACACATGAAACAAAGTACACTTCTTAAAAATGGTTATATTGTCCTCCCGGAGGAAACAGTTGAAGGTAGTATTCGCATCAGAGACGGTATCATAGAGGCTTTAGGCGATCTGACACCGCTGGAAGGTGAAAAAACAATCGATTGTAGCGGTTGTTATTTTTTACCCGGAGGGATTGAGACACATACGCACCTCGATTTGGAATCAATGGGGACAGTGACCGCTGACGATTTTAAGACAGGTACTCTTGCTGCTTTGGCGGGCGGCACGACGACCGTCATCGACTTTGCTACTCAGTTTCATGGAGAATCGATGGCTCGAGGATTGGAACGTTGGCACGAGAAAGCCGACGGCAAATCGGCCATTGATTATGGATTCCACATGGCGATGACGGAGTGGAACCATAACCTACGTGATGAAATGCGTTCGATTGTTGATGGCGGTATCTCTTCTTTTAAAATGTATATGGCATATAAAGGAAGGATGATGGTCCAAGAAGATGGCATTTACGAAGCGCTCGAAGAGGCGGGCAAACTCGGCGCGACGATAGGGTTCCACTGTGAAAACGGGCTTTTGGTGGATTTGTTCACACGCCGGATCAAAGAGGAAGGCTTTCTCACTCCGTATTATCATCAGATGACCAGACCCGATGAGCTTGAAGCGGAAGCGATCGATCGCCTTGAAACGGTTGTTCATTTGCTCCATACAAACCACTATGTTGTTCACTTGTCGACAGCAAGAGGATTGTCGAGTATTTTACGCGCGCGAGAGCGTGGTAATCACGTTGTCGTTGAGACGTGTCCTCAATATCTATTGCTTGATAATTCGCGGTATGGAACTCCCGACAGCGATGATTTCGAAGCGGCAAAATTTATTATGAGTCCGCCACTTCGTGAAAGGCGCGATCAAGAAGCGCTGTGGCAAGGCTTGGCGTCGGGTGACATTCAGTTTGTCGGAACTGATCATTGTTCTTTCAATTTCAAAGGACAAAAAGAAATGGGGCGTGGAGATTTTTCCAAAATACCGAACGGCGCTCCCGGCATTGAACTTCGTATGAATTTGATGTACTCATTCGGAGTGGCGAAAGGGCGCATGGATATCAATCGCTTTTCTGTCGTCACAGCGACTAATGCTGCAAAACACTTCGGGTTGTATCCCAGGAAAGGAATTCTGCAAGTAGGCAGTGACGCCGACATCGTTGTTTTCGATCCACGGGTCAACTGGACGGTTCGCTCTGAACTTTTGCATGAGAATTGCGATTATACGCCTTATGAAGGCTTTGAACTCAAAGGAAAGGTCCGAGATGTCTTCCTTCGCGGCCTTCACAAAGTCGAATCTGGTAAAATTGTTAATAGAGAGATGGACGGTCAATATCTTAAAAGAGATTTACCCATCACGACTATTCGGTAGTTCGAAGTCTCTGATAACCAGTCTTTGTGATCAGCGCATGTCGGTTGTGCTGACCTGATCATATTCCAGCGAAAAGAGGTATGCCTATGTCATGGACAGTAACTGTTAATAACCAAGCTCATACAATTGAAGAAGATAAACGTCTCATTGATTTTTTGCGTGATGATCTTCTTTTGATGTCTGTTAAAGACGGGTGCAGTGAAGGCGCGTGTGGGACGTGCTCAATTGTTGTCGATGGAAAACTTGTCAAAGCTTGCGTCCAAAAAATCTCGAAATTTGATGGCGCGAGTATCACGACGGTAGAAGGGCTAACCAAGCGAGAAAAAGAAGTCTACGTATACGCTTTTGGTGAAGCAGGCGCTGTGCAGTGCGGTTATTGTACGCCCGGCATGGTGATCGCGGCGAAAGTGCTTCTTGACAAAAATCCGTCACCGACACGCCAAGAAATCGCCAAAGCGCTCACAGGTAATCTCTGTCGTTGCACAGGATATAAGAAGATTTTTGATGCCATTGAATTGGCGGCTGAATTGTTGAGAACGGGAGAGCCTGTTGAAGAGTTGCCGGATAGGGCAGAGCTGAGCGATCGCACACACCGTGTGGATGTTGCTGAGAAAGTCTTGGGAACAGGGAAATTCCCCGATGATTACCGCTTTGAGGGGATGATTTACGGGCAGGCGCTCCGTTCAAAATACCCTCGCGCGCGCGTTGATCGTATCGATATTTCCAAAGCGTTAGAGCACCCAGATTGCGTCACAGTCTTGACCGCTGAAGATGTGCCTCAGAATATTATCGGACATATTGTGCAGGACTGGGATGTCATGATTCGTGAAGGCGATATCACACACTATATCGGCGATTCCGTTGCGCTCGTTGCGACGAACAAGCGAGAAAGTTTGCAAGAAGTGCTCGACCTTATTGAAGTTGACTACACGGAGTTGACGCCTGTACTCGATCCTTTTGAAGCCATGAAAGAAGACGCTCCGAAAGTGCACGAGAGCGGGAATATTCTCTCGAGTGAACGCTTGATTCGCGGTGACGCGCAAAAGGCAGTCGCCGAGGCGGCTCATGTTGTCACTGAGACTTACGAAGTTTCATGGGAAGAGCATGCTTTCTTGGAGACGGAGTGCGCAATCGCGTGGCCATCAGAAGATGGCGGAGTCAATCTGATCACGGCATCGCAATCTGTTTACGATGAGCAGCGTGAGATCTCCAATATGCTGCAGATTGAGCCCGGCAAAGTCCATATTCGTTCGGCATTGGTGGGAGGGGCTTTTGGTGGGCGTGAGGATATGAGTGTTCAGCACCACGCGGCACTTCTCGCGTGGAAGACGGGTCAATATGTCAATGTCAAACTTGATCGATATACAAGCACACTCGTCCACACGAAACGTCACCCCATGATTATGAAGATGACAACGGCTTGCGATGAGAATGGACGATCAACGGCACTTATCGCCGATATTGTGGCAGATACAGGGGCGTATGCTTCTCTTGGTCGACCTGTCACGCAGCGCGCCTGCACGCATGCCGGAGGACCGTATAATTTCCAGAACATCGATATAAGCGGAAAAGCTGTCTATACAAATAACGTTGTCTCCGGCGCCTTTCGCGGTTTCGGTGTGACACAGAGTTGCTATGCTTTTGAGAGTAACTTGAATCTTCTCGCTGATAAAATCGGCATGGACCCTTGGGAGTTCCGTTATTTGAATGTCGTTCGTCCCGGCGATGTTCTCCCGAACGGGCAGATTGTCGACGAAAGCTGTGGTTTAGCGGAGTGTTTGGAAGCCGTGCGCGAGGCGTATAAATCAAGTCCTTATGCCGGTATCGCGTGTGGTTTCAAGAATAGCGGCATCGGCGTAGGAATCCCCGATTTCGGACGATGCACACTTTCAGTCGAAAAGGGGAAAATCCATATCAGGACGTCAGCCGCATGTTCAGGGCAAGGCATTGCGCAGATGGTAACGACGATTACTTGTGAAACAGTTGGCTGCCAAATCTCTGACACTATTTATGAAAGACCCTTTACCGACCGTACTCCCGATGCCGGGACAAGTACAGCGTCGAGACAAACGCTCTTGACCGGTGAGGCGACACGCCAAGCGGCACGTGATCTTAAGATAGCGCTCGATGCCGCCGGTGGCGACTTGTCACGATTGGAAGGACAAGAATTCTTCGGTGAATTCGGTCCGCCGACGGATCCGATGGGCGCGCCTAAGGACTACCCTGTCAGCCATGTCGGATACAGTTACGGCTGCGAAGTCGCCATCATCGATGAGAAGGGTGAGCTTCAGAAAATGGTCGGCGCGTACGATCTCGGAACGCCTATTAATATCCAAGCTGTCGAGGGACAGATTGAAGGCGGATGTGTGATGAGCTTGGGCTACGCATTAACTGAGTATTTTGATAACCCGGGAGGTATACCGAAATTCAAACTGGGAACATATGGCCTTTTCCGTGCCAATCGAGTGCCGGAGATAGAAACTCATATTGTCAAGGGTCCAGGATATGTTGACCATGCTTATGGCGCTCGCGGCGTGGGCGAACTCGCCTGCGTGCCGATTGCGCCGGCTGTCGCGCACGCTTACTACAGATTAGACGGTCATATGAGAAAAAGTTTACCCATGGAGGATACGTTCTACCGCAAGGCAAAGAAATAAAAGTCGGTTCCATGAAAGGAGCTCTTAATGAATTCGGTAGCTGAGAAGAAATTAAATATATTGGATGGACTTCCTCGCGCCGCGGCTGTGATCATCGCATCACGGCCGTTGGAACGTGATGATGCCGTCACGGATCTCGCCGAGAACAAAAATATTTTACCGGCATTGATCCAAGCAGGGCAAGTCAGTTTTATTGAGCGCATTATTATTCGCCTTCAGATGATCGGAGTTGCTCCGATTGTCGTCATCACCGGTTTTGAGAACGAGATACTTGAGAAACATCTTGCGAGGATGAGTGTCGTCAGTCTCAACAATCCGCATTGGAAGGAGACATCTGTTTTTGATGACGCGGTTAAAGGACTGTCTTACATCGATAGAACATGTAAAGATTGCGAGAAAATTCTTTTGGCAACGCCACTCGTCCCGTCCGTTAACGCAGAATCGCTGTCAAGACTTCTCGTCACAAAAGCGACCGTCGCCGTCCCTGTCTTTGAAGGCGAAGACGGTCTTCCCCTTGTTATTCGAAAAGACGCTGTTCGCGGTATTGCGCGTGCTGAAAAAGGGCGTACCTTCGCTGATCTCGTCGCTGTGGCGCCGGGAACCGTCGAACGAGTCGAACTCAATGATCAAGGGGTCTTATCGAGTATCGGGAATTTAGATTCATATGAAGCGGATGAATCTTCTAAAGAAGAGACGTCGCAACTGCCTATGCGCGCTCGTCCAAAGCTCAGTTTAGCTCGAGAAACAGTATTCTTTGGACCCGGCCCCGCTGTTTTGTTGCGTCTAATTGACGAGACGGGTTCTGTTCGTACGGCATGTTTACGAATGAAGCTGTCCTACAGTAAAGGGTGGCAGATTCTCAATCTCCTAGAAGATCAGCTTGGAGACAAAGTCATCGTCAGAAAGCCGGGCGGGCAAGAGGGAGGAAGTAGTACGTTAACGGATCTTGGTCGAGATCTTCTGCAACGTTATGAACAACTCTCCGTAGAAAGTCAGCAAAGTATCAATGTGTTATTTGACAAAATTTTTGATGGATTTTTGAATGATTAGGACGCGCGTTCCTGTTTTATACGAGGAGTTATGAGATAATAATCGCAACAACCATCCAAGGCGGTAATTGCCTTAGAAAGGTAAGCATTATGAACGATCATCTTTTTCACGAAAATGACCAAAAACCAACGGTTGAAACGGAGGGGTTCCCCGGTCAAACGGGACCGCTCGCTCCGGCCCCATTCGTAGCTGAGCCGCCTGTTCAAAACGACTATTACGTGTCTCCGGCTCAGCCGGGTATGCCCATGTCGCAACCGGTTCATCAATCGCCTGCGTATGCGCCTCCCATGCCGCCTGTGGCACCGCCAGTCCCCGCCAAAATCCATAAAGGTGTTCCGGGCATGACGGTTTTAGGGTTCACACTCGCTCTGCTGAGCTTGTTCATTATGCCGTTTTTCAAAGAAGCATTCTCTAACTATCTGTTTTACGATGGAAATCAAGAAGTGCTTCTAAAGTATTATTATTATGCGACGTGGATTCTCGGTGGAATGGCAGCGCTCTTCTCACTCATCGGGCTTGTTTTCTCACTGATCGGCGGATCGCTTGCTAAACGTCGCCAAGTTGAGGGACGTGGTCTTTCAGTTGCCGGAACGATCATTGCTTTAGTCGCACTGTTGCTAGTCGCCGGCGTGGCTGTTTCACACTATTTGCTTTTCAAACAAATATTCCCATCGTAATTTAATATGAACAGTAAAAAAATAGCGGGTGGTAGTGATCGAATGATCGCTACCGCTGACGAAAATCTTGAGATCATCAAAGGCAAAACGTGGTATGAAGCGCCACCGCTCTTTACTTTGCGCGATGTGATCACGCGAGGCGAAGCGCAGTACGGGGACAGAGAAGCAGTTCGTTGGCGAATAAAACCGCGCGATAAGGAGATACGATCGAAGTCGTATAGAGATCTTGCGCGTGATGTCGCGCACGTCCAAGCTTGGCTTAGCGAGAGAGCACCGAGAGGAAGCCGTATCGCTTTAATCGGAGATAACAGCTATCCCTGGATGGTGATGTGGCTTGCGCTGGCGTCTGGGTTTGGTGTCATCGTCCCACTCGATCGATTGTTAAAACCTCAAGAATTGTTGCCGATCATTCAACGTAGCCAATCGGTCATGTTTGTTTATGATGCGTCATGGCATGAACATGTGGAAGCGATGCGCGATGAGATTCCGTTAATGGAGTATCGAGTCGTCATGGATCGCGGTCTGATGACAGAGACGCAGAGAGATGCGCTCAGAACGAGCATGGAGCGTGACGATAAACTCTTCTTGCTAGATGACGCAATCAGTGCAGTCGCTGATTCGAACGATGAGTCTTTAGAACTGCTTGCGCCCAACGATGTTGAAGATGATGCCGCGATACTTTTCACTTCCGGCACGAGCGCAACAGCCAAGGCCGTCATTTTGACCAATAAATCAATCACAGCAGATCTTAGAGCGCTTCTGGGGTCTGTTTATTTTGGTGAATCGTATAAGACGCTC
>CAZBOM010000091.1:0-7213 GCA_964493375.1 uncultured Mageeibacillus sp.
GAAAAGCATTGTGAAACAATCAGGCGTTGATAACATCGAAATGGGACGAAATTATACACCCATCAAACAAGAAGACGCGGCGTTCTTCATCGGGGCTGAATCATTTGAAGGTAAGTTTAAAGACTGCATCGCTCTTGAGCCGGAAATGAATATTGACGCTTTTGCTTTGGGTTTGTTTGAGCTCGAAGTCGGTGCCGATGTAAAAGCTTTCGCGAAGGAAGTTTATGAGAAGGCCAATATCCAAAAATGGATCTGCGTCGGAGCGGAAGATAAGTATGTCGCAATGTCCGGGCAGTATGTTTTGTTCCTGATGACGACCAAAGCTGATATTGCGAAGATCGCCCAAGCGGCAGGTTTTGAATCAGTTAAATAATCGCTGATGCTGTTTTCAAGCATAACCTTTCTTTACTATTTCCTGCCGGCCGTTCTGGCGATCTATTACATCGCTCCGCGCCGGTTGAGAAATCTAGTCCTGCTCGTCGCGAGCCTGCTCTTCTATTTTTGGGGAGAGCCAAGGTTCGCGGCGATTATGGTATTGACAGCGCTGGCTGGGTACGCAGGAGGGAGATTGCTTGGCCGTTTTAAGAATGTGAAGGGGAGAAGGGCGACGCTGATCATGAGTATCGCGGTCTGTCTTCTTCCTTTGCTCCTATTTAAATACGGTGATTTTCTGATCGCTAATGTTAACTCTCTTTTTCGAAGTGAGATATCACTATTGCATCTCGTTTTGCCGATCGGGGTGAGCTTTTATACTTTCCAGATTCTCTCATACGTGATCGATGTTTACAGGAGAGAGGTCAAAGTCGAACGAAATCCACTTTATTTCTTGATGTATGTCTCACTTTTTCCTCAGCTAATCGCCGGACCGATTGTCCGATTCAGTGACATCCAACATTCGATCAGGAACAGAAATGAATCGATAGAAATGGTCGCCTCCGGTATCACTCGATTTGTCGTGGGGCTCGGCAAAAAGGTTCTGATCGCCAATACGCTCGCGGAATTGGGCAAGCATCTGACATCCATGACAAATCAATCAGTTCTTTCACTTTGGTTGGTTGCTTTCGCGTTTACACTACAAATCTATTTTGATTTTTCCGGTTATTCTGACATGGCGATCGGGTTAGGTCGGATGTTTGGTTTTTCATTCTTGGAGAATTTCAACTATCCGTATCTCTCGAAAAGTGTCACCGAGTTTTGGCGTCGATGGCACATGTCTCTCGGTTCTTGGTTCCGCGACTATCTCTACATACCGATGGGCGGTAATCGTGGGAAATGGATTTCACGTTTAATCAACTTGCTGATTGTTTGGTTCCTGACCGGTCTTTGGCATGGTGCTGCGTGGAATTACATCGTGTGGGGGTTGTTTTATTTCACGATACTTCTGATCGAACGCGCCGGTCTGTTAAAGCTTCTCGAAAGGCTACCAGCCGCCATCCGCATTTTTTATACACTTGTGCTTGTGATGTTGGGTTTTGTGCTTTTCAACGCTCATTCTCTAAGTCATGCGATTGTTAATTTGAAAGGGATGTTCGGCTTGTCATCTCTGCCGTTTGTCGATCTCTTGACACTCTATTACGCGCGAAGTTTCGCTGTCACCATGGCGTTTTCTATGATTGCGTCGACCCCTTTGTTCAAAAACACTTACCAAAGGCTTTCCCAGCGTTCAATCGGTATGAAGCGAGCGACCGACGTTGTCACTTTTGTAGGTATTGCTATGACGATGACACTTGTCACCGGTTGGCTTGTGAACGGATCATTTAATCCGTTTTTATATTTTCGTTTTTAGGGGATCGCTATGAAATACCGTTCGCACATCATCGTCATCATCTTTGCGGTTATGCTCGCGATTATTCCGATTATATCCATGGCATTGCCGAATCAAGAGATATCGATTGTCGAACGTCGTCCGCTTGCTCAATGGATGAGTTACCGTCAATATAAGGAGACGAATTACGACGCGACGCTTTCGAAATATTTCTCGTCGTTAGAAGAATATCTGCTCGACCAATTTCCATTGAGAGATGATTTTAGAAAAATCTCCGCACTCTCTCGCAAGTATCTCTTCCGTCAATTCGATCAAGACCGATACTTTAAAGCGAATGGTCATCTCGGAAAACTCGACCCGGTTCTCCATCGAAAAACTGTCGCTAGGACGATTAACTTATTCAATGACATCTATCACGCTCACTTTCTCGATGGGAAGGGGCGTCATCTATTCGCGCTTATTCCCGACAAGATCGAATATATGGATCCCGATAAAAATTATCCGCATGTCTGTGTCGATCAGATAGCAGAGTTACTTGACGCGTCACTACCGGAACGACTGAATATCCTTTCACTTAAGCAAGCGCTATCTCTCGATCGCTATTACAGGACAGATCCGCACTGGAATCAAACGTTTTTGCTGCCCGTCGCCGACCATCTCCTTAGAGAGCTTGGAAACTCAACGCGAGCCAGCGATTTAACGTTTGAGACGCGTTCATTGGGACTATTTCTTGGCACTTATGGCGGACAAGCGGCCTTGCCGATTAAAGCCGATGAGCTCCAATATCTCGACTGTGACGAGATCTGTCACGCCACTGTCTACGATTGGATGTCGGAAGAGATGACTGATGTTTATCAGCTCGATAAGCGTGAAGCGATGGATCCTTATGATATTTTCTTAGGCGGCGCGCGACCGCTTTTAAAAGTGACGAATGAAAAAGCCAAAAATGATCGAAAACTCGTCGTCTTTCGTGACTCCTTCGGTTCGAGTCTCGTTCCTTTATTTATACCGGCTTACAGTGAGATTCTTGTTGTCGATCTTCGCTATGTTCGCGCCGATTTGATCAAAGATGAACTCACAACCTATCAAAACGCTGACGTGTTGTTTCTTTACTCGACGACTGTCTTGAACTCCCCGGGTGCTTTCCCTGTTCAGTGAACGTGACCATTTGCTTTTTGCTTTGTGTCATACTGATTTCGAGAAGGATTATGAAGATTGAAGGCTCGATCAACAGCTTCATGCCTTTTTTTGCGAATCATCGATCCTGTTAAGCGGAAAATGCGTGATTAAACCTTAAAATGCCTTGAAATAGCTCTTGTCGGCGATTCTCGTTTCTGCTACAATGCATAAGGTTTACAAACGGGTGGTCCGCTGCAATTGCGTGCAAGAACATCCGATGAGTACATGAAGGAGGTACGCAATATGGACTACATTAAAGCGGTTGAACAACCACACATGCGCGATCAGTACAAAAATGTCGAGATCGGTGACCGCGTCAATGTTCATCTCAGGATCACCGAGGGTTCCCGTGAAAGAATTCAGGTTTTTGAGGGAACTGTGATCGGACGCAAAGGGCAAGGCCTCAACGAGACCATCACTTTGCGCCGTGTCGCTTATGGCGTCGGTGTCGAGCGGGTTTTTCCGATTCATTCACCCAAAGTGGCGAAGATCGAAATCCTGCGCAAAGGACGTGTTCGCAGAGCAAAACTGTTCTACCTGCGCGACCGCGTCGGTAAAGCAGCTCGTGTTCGCGAGAAGCTTCCAACAAGAAAATAGTGTCTTAACTTACAGGTTTAAACCAACTGTAAAGAAGATCAACTTTCAGAGAACGGACGGCCAGTGGCCGTTCTTTCTTTTGTCAAAAATTATTTTCTTAATTTTTGATAGGCTATTGAGTAAGGTATGATTAACAAGGAAAGGCGGTACGATTCATGTCAGCAGGGAGAGATCGAAAGCAAATTCACTGGTATCCGGGACATATGGCGAGCGCGACGCGTGAGTTGAAAAAAATATGGAAACACGTTGACGCCGTGCTCGAAGTGGCGGATGCACGTATTCCAATCGCAAGTCGCAATCCGATCTTTCTCAAGCTATCGCCACAAAAACCGCATCTACTTCTCTTATCACATGCCGATCTAGCTGATCCAAAAGCGAACGACAGATGGCTTGAATACTATCTGGCTGAGAAAACAGCTGTCGTCGCTTGTGATCTTCGCCAAGATGCAGATATTCGTCTAATCAGGAGGCGACTGATCAATTTCCATGCGCCTCTTTTGGAAAAGGCGAAACAGCAGGGGAGAATCGCGCGACCTTTGAGGCTGCTCGTTGTCGGCATTCCCAACACCGGTAAATCTACCGTTATCAACAAGCTTGTAGGAAAAAAATCTGCCGCCGTTGAATCGAGACCCGGTGTCACGCGCCAACTCAATTGGCTTCGATCGGGTTCAGAGCTTCACTTGCTCGATACACCGGGGATTCTCCCACATAAGCTCGCCGATGCAGACGAGGCTTTTGGTCTCGCCGCTACGGGTGCCATTCGAGATACGATTCTCCCGCTTGAAGAAGTTGCCCATAAGCTGTCAAAGCGACTTTGGGCTCATTATAAAGATTTGATGGTATCTCGATATGGTGAGCCGAAAGCCGCGTTAGAAGATGTTTCAGCCGTCTTTAATGAGACAGCGTTGCGCATGGGATGTATCCAAGGAGAAGGTGAACCGGACACACTTCGTTTTGCCTCGATGATCATTGACGATTTTCGCGCCGGAAGAATCGGCCGAATAACACTCGAATGGCCTCCGACGATAGAGAGTGGTACACAAACTGATGGTAAGTGATCATATTCCGAAACCCGCTATTCGCATTACACAGCGAGACATCGATCGTTACGAAGAGATGGCGAAGATGGAAGATCGCCTCAGAGGAGAGGGATTTCACCATATCGCCGGTGTCGATGAAGCGGGACGCGGACCGCTCGCGGGGCCTGTTGTGGCGGCCGCTTGTATCCTTCCGGAAGGTGAAACATTTTACGGTCTGAACGACTCCAAAAAGATGACAGAAAAGCGCCGTGAAGCGCTTTACTATGAGATTAGAGAACGGGCACTCGCATGGTCGGTTGCCATGGTCACGAATCTGGAGATTGATCGCGTTAACATTTTGGAAGCGACAAAAGAAGCGATGAAACAAGCGTTGCGAAGTCTTCGTGAGAAGCCCGATGTCGCGCTTATCGACGCTGTCGTCTTGACGGGACTTGATTTTCCGGTCATCGCTGAAACGCGTGGTGACGCGCGCTGCAACGCGATCGCGGCGGCTTCTGTGCTCGCGAAAGTGACACGTGATCAAATGATGAAAAACTGGGATGCCGTTTATCCCGCCTATGGGTTTGCGTCTCACAAAGGATACGGCACGAAAGAACATATGGAGGCCATTCGACACCATGGTCCATGCCCCATCCATCGAATGAGTTTTTTAGGAAGTATTCTTGAGAGTCAACGTTTGATTGATTCTTCGTATGGTCGCGGTCAACAAGTCGAATGGAAAGTGGCTGAAGATCTCATCTCGAAAGGGCATACGATACTAGAACATCGATATGCCATACACCAGATCGGTGAAATCGATTTTATTACGAGCCGTCAAGGTGTGATCTCGGTAGTCGAATGTAAGGGGAGAGGTCCCCGTTCTGAATCATTCGGTGGCGCGGAGCAAGCACTGCAAAATGAACAGTTAACACGAATCCGTCGCGTCGCTTCAGAATGGCTCCAGTCTCACGAGGCGTCTGACCATCAAGTTGAAATTATTCTCGCCGCCGTCGATACCGATTGCTCCGGTGACGTCATCGGAATACGATATTTTCCTATTGAGTGAGACTGCTTTGTGTGATCGCTGTTTTGAGATAAAGACGACCGACACACCATTCTTAGTGTGTGCTTGACCAAATTCACAAGTGAACATAACTTCTCTGACTCGTGAATTGGAGTTTTCTCTACCCGTCATGACATCTTATATTGAATGCCGTTCTTAGTTTATTTACAATGGTCTCTATGATATGATGTTAGCATCAGTCCAGAGGAGGCGTAAACAATGAAATTAGACCGCCATAGCAGTGTTCCGCTGTATGCTCAGCTTCGCGAATTGATCGTTGAGCGTATTCAGGATGAAGTATACAAACAAGGTGAGCGCATTCCTTCAGAGATGACGCTCTGTGAAGAGCTCGACCTTTCGCGCCCCACTGTCAGACAGGCGATTTCGGAACTTGTCTCCGATGGCATTCTTGAAATCCACAAGGGGAGAGGCACATTTGTATCCGTTGAACCGGAGCGACTGATGATTCCTCATTTCAATGCGTTGACGTTTAGCTTTCTCAATTTAACTTCGTATGAGGACATAGGACTTCAACCTGTCCAGCATGTCGAACCCGATCCCGAGCTCGATGTTGCTTTTAACATTCCCGACAGCAAGCACCCCGGTTATTGGATGCTGCAATGGCCGGTGATGTTCAATGGACGCATTTTCGGGTGGTGTTCATCCTATGTGTCGGCGCAAGTGTTTCCAGATCTGGGACAAAACATCGCGTCCGGTAAACGTATGATCGATATTAAGAGCAATAAATACGCTTTCTTGCCTGTTAAAGGGAGTTTACAGCTCTTCGCGAGACCTGCGCGAAACAGAGAAGCGTCGCTTCTCGAAATTCCGAAACGAACGATTGTACTCGCCGCTTCCGGCCAGTTGTACGGACGTAACGGCAGTGTTTGTGAGTACATCCGCACGGCTCTTCGCTCTGATTTATTGAAGTTGGAGATCAACTGATTCTACTTTGATTTACGATTTTGACACGACCGCCACATCGCCTGTCCTCCCCGAGGTGCTGACAGAATACATCGACATGCTAGGAGAGTTTGGCAATAATCCGTCCTCTTCGCATGCGGGCGGATTGCGCGCGCTCGCGAAAGCTGACGAAGCGAAGAGAATTATCTCGAAATGCCTCGATTGCTCCCCCGACGAAATCATCTTTACCTCCGGTGGCACAGAGTCAATTAATCTCGCCCTTCTCGGCGCTAGCACAGCAAAAAATCGTCGTCCCAAAAGAGCGATTACGACGGCGGGAGAGCACGACGCTGTTTTGGAGACTTTTAAAGTTCTGCGTGACGCACATGAGTTCGAGATTGATGTTGTGCCACTTTCAGAGAATGGCACCGTTGACCGTGACGCTTTTTTCTCTTCGCTTGATGCGTCGCCATTTGGTCTTGTGAGCTTTATCGTCGCCAGCAACGAAACGGGTGCTGTCAACGATTACATGACATTGAGGGCGGCTGTTCGAGAGCGATCGTCGGGAGCGATTGTCCACGGTGATATCGTGCAAGTTTGCGGCAAAATGCCCTTTTCATTTAAGAAATCGAAATTAGATCTCGCCTCTTTTTCCGGACACAAATTCGGAGCCCCTAAAGGGACGGG
>CAZBOM010000092.1:0-7129 GCA_964493375.1 uncultured Mageeibacillus sp.
TTTTACCGGTGATTTCCATGCCATTGGCGCCGCGAATAATCTTCTCGCCGCCATGATCGATAACCATATCGTCAAAGGCAATGTACTCGGCATTGATCCGCGCCAGATTACATGGAAACGCGCCGTCGATATGAACGACCGTCAGCTCCGTTTCGTCGTCGATGGTCTCGGTGGCAAAGCCAACGGCACACCGCGCGAAGATGGTTTTGAGATTACCGTAGCCTCGGAAGTCATGGCCGTCTTCTGTCTCTCGACCTCCATTCCTGACTTAAAAGAACGTCTCGGTCGTATCGTGATCGGCTATACATATGACGGAAAACCAGTGACATGTAGTGATATTAAAGCAGAAGGCGCTATGGCGGCTCTTCTGAAAGACGCGCTGAAACCGAACCTCGTTCAGACGCTTGAAGGAACTCCCGCGTATGTTCACGGAGGACCTTTCGCGAATATCGCTCATGGCTGCAACAGCATACTGGCGACGAGAATGGGACTCCATTATGCTGACTATCTCATCACGGAAGCCGGCTTCGGAGCCGATCTCGGCGCTGAGAAATTCATCGATATTAAGTGTCGCACAGCCGGTCTTGCTCCTGATGCGATCGTTCTCGTGGCAACCGTGCGCGCACTGAAGATGCACGGTGGCGTGAAGAAGAGCGATCTCAAAGGGGAGAATCTCGACGCGTTGAGAGCCGGTATCCCGAACTTAACGCAACACGTTAAAAACGTCATGGAAGTTTTCAAACGCCCCGTCGTCGTGGCGATCAACCGTTTCCCTGATGACTCCGAAGCAGAACTCGAACTCGTTCGCGAAGAATGCAATAAGCTCGGCGTCAATGTCGCTCTCTCCGAAGTATGGGGCAAGGGCGGCGCCGGCGGTATTGAACTCGCCGAGGAAGTGGTTCGTCTCTGTGATCTCCCGAACAAAGAAGATCTCGGGTTCGTCTATGAGATGGGCACAACGATCGAACAAAAAATCGAAGCGATTGCGAAGCGCGTTTATCACGCCGATGGCGTCGATTTTGTCGGTGCGGCCGTGAAACAATTGAAGCAACTGAAAGAGCATGGCTTTGGCGATCTGCCTGTTTGTATCGCCAAAACACAGTATTCGTTCTCCGATGATGCGTCGAAGATTGGCGCTCCGAAAGATTTCAGAATTTCTGTTCGCAACTTGAAGGTATCGACAGGTGCCGGATTTATCGTGGCTCTGACAGGTGAAGTGATGACGATGCCCGGGCTTCCCGCTGTTCCGTCAGCCGAAAAAATTGATGTCGATGAGAACGGACGTATTTCAGGTTTGTTCTAAGTTAGGTTATACTAATACGCAGTGTGAACGTTCGTGTGTTGCTACTTCCGCAAAGGAGTAGCAACACGCAATGCGGTAAAATGCGAGTGTCATGGTTATGGTTTATGGCTACGCAAACACACGACACGGTGACTTTAGAGTCACTTGAGAAAAGACGAGGATTCGATTATGAAAGACATGCAGCTACAGTTTAAGGAATTGACACTCTCTCCTGACCGCACAGTCGGTGTGGCGGATGAGAAGGGTATTATCGTTCTTTCTTCCGATGAGAATCTCGTCGGTAGCCAGGATGCCGCGATTCGCGCGTTTCTAGCTTCCGGAGACATACAGTCGTTTGCGGGAGATCGCACCTACCGAATTGTTGATCGAGCCAATGGTTATCGCTTGATTTGTTTCGTTGAGGGGGCCGATGAGGTGGCCGCCGGCTATGTTGAACTTCTATCGCGCTGGCTGATGGCGGAATTGAGACAGCATGATGATTTTGAAGAGCGCGGTCACAAGCAGAAGCTGTCCTTTCTTAAAAATGTCTTACTCGAAAATGAGCTCCCCGGGGATATTCCGCTGAAAGCACGTGAATATCGTGTGAAATATAATGTCAGACGACTTTTAGTGATCATGCGTACGAAGCCGGAAGAATTCAAAGCATGCTACGAAGCTCTCGAAGCCCGTCTTGGTGACCGTGAGGATGATTATCTCCTACCGATGGATGAAGAGAACATTGTCCTATTGCTCGAGACACCTGATGAAGAGAATTGCGAGGCGAGAGAAGCTCGCTTTAAGAAACTCGTCGCTGATGTTAAAGAAGAAGCTTTGGCTGATGTGAAGCTCGGTGTCAGCATGAATTTCAAATCTCTAAAGGATACGGCAAAAGCTTACAAAGAAGCTGCGCTCGCATTGATCGTAGGCGATATTTTCAAGGGAAAAACGCCCGATGTGATGATGTACTGCAATCTCGGTCTAGGTCGTTTGATTTATCAACTGCCGATTACGCTTTGCGAACTATTTCTCCGCGAAGTCTTCGCGCCGGGTACGTATGAAGCGTTAGATGCTGAAACACTTCTGACCATCGACAAATTCTTTGAGAACAGTTTGAATGGCAGCGAAACATCTCGTCAGCTGTTTGTCCACAGAAATACGCTTGTGTACCGTCTCGACAAAGTTGAAAAAATTACCGGTTTAGATCTTCGCAATTTTGAAGACGCCGTTTTATTTAAACTCGCTGAGATGGTAAGAGATTATCTCTCTTATGTCGAAGAGAACAAAGTCACGCGATACGCTCGCATGAATTTAGAACTTGGCGCTGAAGATTACTTGCCCATGGTCTAGACCATTTCATAGGGATTCGTCTTCCCTCTTTAAACGGACGACATGAACAAGGAGCATAGATGGCATTTATCGATTTTCGCGACGTTACGAAAGTATATTCAACGGGAACGAAGGCACTTTCTAACGTATCGTTTTCTATTGAAGAAGGTGAATTCGTCTTCTTTATTGGCGAAAGCGGTGCAGGCAAATCAACTATATTTAAGCTTCTAACATGTGAGGAGCGCCCGACATCAGGTGAAGTGTTGCTCGACAATTTTGATATTGGGCAGATTAAAAATCGGCAAATTCCTTTCTTGAGAAGAAAAATAGGCATGGTTTTTCAGGACTTCAGGCTGATTGAAACACTGACAGTCGGAGAAAATGTCGCTTTTGCCATGGAGATCATCGGCGAACCAAAAAAGAAAATTCGCCAACGTGTGCCTTTAGTTCTTTCTGTTGTCGGACTGAGACATAAAATCAATGATTATCCTTCCGAGCTTTCAGGGGGCGAGCAGCAACGCGTTTGCATTGCGCGCGCCCTCGTTAACAGGCCTCACTTGATCATTGCCGACGAGCCTACGGGAGATCTCGATCCGATTAATGGCGAGTCGATTATGGCACTTTTGGATCGTATCAACCGCAATAATGGCACGACGATTATTACGTGCTCTCATGACAGTGGTCTTATTAACAAAATGAATAAACGTGTTGTTGAAGTCCACGACGGTCTGCTTGTTCGCGATGACGCATGCGGTCAGTATTTTAGCGGCGATGAGCGTTGCGATATTATTCTTCGCAACCGCGAGCTTGTCAAGGAGCCGACCGCATTCTTGTCTGAGGAAGATTTAGAAGAAGGCGATCGCGCTTTGGAACAATTGAAGCGAGCCGATCAACTCGAGAGAGAAGAGAGACTCTCGAAGCGTGAGTCTAAATCGAGTCGTCGAGTCGATCCCGTGAAGGATGAGAATTTCTTTGAAGAGCTTCAAAAAAGTCAATCAGATCGACGTAATCGCCCCGGTACGAGAGAACGCCGAGAGTTACTGAGAAAGCGCCTTGAAGAGACAGGAATTCATCCAAGAGTGGATGTCGATACGTTGCAAAACGATTTAACAGAATCGCATGAATCATTGCCGGATAACAACGCTAAAGGTGATGATTTTATCGTCGATGAGGCGCCGTCGTTCTTGGATTCACAACACCCGATTTTAGAGCCACCGCGTTCAAGTAGTGGAAGAACCGCTCAACATAACCCTAATGTGATAAGAAAACAATTTGAACAGAGAGCGAATCATGTTGATTCGGAGGATCGCGCATGAAACATAATGAATGGCGATACTCAATCAAAACAGGTTTTCAAAGTTTAGGGAGACATCCGTTGTTGTCTATCGCGGCGATCACCACGCTCGCGTTGATGTTGTTTTTGATGAGCGCTTTTGTCGCTTTTTCACTCAATGCGAATCATTTATCGCGAATTGTCGCTCAGCAACCTCCGATTGAGATTACCATGCGCATCGGCGCGGAACAGGCTGAACTTGATAGTATTGAAGACTACTTGAAGAGTAGCGAACTCGTTCAGATGTACGAGATGAAGACGCCCACGCAAAACTATCAAGAGTTTGTGGAACGTCTCGGTAAAGATGCGCTCTGGAAAGATTTCGATTACAAGACCTATATTCCGTATTCATTTAATGTCCGACTCTTGGATCCCGCGACGGGAGAAGCTTTCGAAAAAGATATTGAAGAATTTCCAGGTGTCCACGAAGTCATGATGGAATCTCAGGTCATGAAGTTTCTTGACAGCGTTAAGTACTGGACGGCTCGCGTCGGTGTTATTGTGTTTGTTGTCCTTGTGTTAATTGCGACGCTTGTTATGGCCAATACTGTTCGCATTGCGGCATTATCGCGTTCTCGTGAGATTAATATTATGAAATATGTGGGCGCGACGAACTCTTATATTCGTATCCCTTTCATTGTAGAAGGGGCTGTTATCGGTTTGGTCGGAGCACTCTTGGCCAGCCTTGCCTCATCGCTTTTGTATAATCAAATTAGCCAGCTGAATCCCAACCTGATGACGCCTACCGCCTCGCGCTACGCGCTTTTGCCGAGTGGTCAAGTGACATTGATTCTCTTTGGAATCAACTTTTTGATAGGCATCACTCTCTGTGTGCTCATCAGCGCTGTCTCAGTTCGCAAGTATGCGAAAGTATAGCCGATCTGCTTGAATCTATGGCGAGATGGAGCTCGATCTAATTCTTATTTCACTGATAATAGAAGCGTCGTGCTTTATCTTGTCACGGCTTTGTCATAATAATTCCTTGGTATTGAATCAGGGCGAATGTTAAAATGATGAATAAGTCTCTCTGTCTGAATTATCGAGGAGGAGATATTATGCCAAAAATTTCAGGTCTAAAGCAGATGTCTAAGCGACTCTTAGCGCTGTTTCTCGTCATCTTGACCTTATCAATTGGATTCACCCCTTTAACAAATCAAGTTGAAGCGGCATCCGCCAAAAAGACACAAGCTGAATCAAAACTTAAAGAAATTCAAAAACAATTGACGGCCATTCAAGCTGACCGCAATAAATTGGCCAGCAAGCAGAAAAAACTGACAGGTGATCTCGCTTATCTCGAGAATCGATCAGCCGAGCAGCGTAAAGTTTACGATGAGGCGCTCGAACAGAAAGAGTACGCTCTGCAGGCGATGGAGATGTATCAACAAGGATATGCCAGCGCTTTGCAGGATTTTGAAAACAAGACGAAGCAATACGAGGAGCGTATTGCTCGTATGTACGAGTGGAATCAGAAATCGATTCTTCAGATGTTGCTGACGGCAGATAACCTGGAGAGTTTTTTCTCAACCATTCAGTTCATGAAAATTGTCGCGGATGCCGACGAGCAAGCTCTCGCTGAACTTGAAGCAGCATCTGCATTGGCGGAAGAGTTGAAAAATGACGCGGAAGCTTCATTTGAAGAGATGTCAAAACTTGTTGAAGAAGCTGATGCCGTACTTGCGAAGATTAAGAAAGAACAAAATATCGCCGCTCAGCAATTGAAAAAACTATCAGGCTCACTTGATCTCAACAAGAAAAAACAAGAACAGATTGAAAGAGACAAGACGAGCGCTCAGCGAAATCTTGAGGCGATAAGGATTGAAGAGGCCGCAGCGGCTGAACGCGCCAGAAAAGAAGCCGAGGCAAAGAAAAAAGCACAAGAGGCTTTAAAAAACAACCCTAGTGGAGGTGCGACTTCGACACCAACGCCTTCGAGCTCGTATTATGTCGGCACAGGCATGTTTATTTGGCCGACACCGGGCTCCCATTGGGTGACATCTCACTATGGTTGGCGCGCCAAATACGGTCGTTTTCACTATGGTACTGATATTGGCTGCGCCACCGGGACGCGTATTGTGGCGATGGCAAGCGGTCGTGTGACTTATGTGGGATGGCCGGGAAGCTCTTACCATTGGGCATATGGGAAAATGGTCGTCATCGACCATGGCAATGGCGTGCAAACTCGCTACGGACACTTGCATGCTTACAACTGCTCGCCGGGGCAATATGTCAAAGCCGGGCAGGTCATCGGATATACCGGCAACACGGGAAGATCGTCAGGACCCCATCTTCACTTTGAAACGCGCTTCAATGGGACACCCGTCAACCCGATGAATTTTTTCAAGCGTGCACGATAATCTCATTTTTGTTTCAAGAGAAATTTTCGCGCGAAACTAGTTTAATTGAGTTTTGCTCTCTTTCATCTGTCTCTATTTGTTTAGAAAAGAGATGGCTTGCTTGTAGCTCATCGCGCTCTTGTTGATAAATTCGGGATAGTGCGATTCTTGATTGTCAAGATGCGAGAGAACGGTACTTTGAATTGAATTTATGAGAGCTTTTTTCTTTCTTTCATATATTTCTTTTGCTGTTGTCACGTTATTTATTTTGAATTCTTCCTTCACTATGCAGGTGTCATTAGCACCATACTCATTCGACGACAGATAACTAAGATGGTCCACTAAAACAAGCTTTCCATTATCTGTTTTGTATGTTTTGAAGTTGATCCAAAACCCATCACTCCCGTTTTCCTCGAAAGTAAGTAGTGTGCCGTCTTTCAAAAGTGCTGCACTAAATACTGCGCCTGCGCCACCTAAGCTTCCAACCGCGATATCTTTCATCAGTGATACGAGCTTCCCATTCTCGTATCCCCAGATATTTAAAAAGTATAATCCGTCCGTATTGGCCGAAGCATACACGAGCTCAGGCGTACTGTCGCCACATATATCGGTGATAGCGACTTGTTTTTCCATGTGAGCCATCTCATCAATTCTTAGTATTGAGCCGGCGACATTTTTAAGTTGTTTTGAGTAGGCCGACTTCCAATCTTTGTCACGATCTTTTATCACAAAAGAAGTTTTCAATAGATCGGCGCGAGTGTAGGGAATGACAAGTTCGCTTGGGCCTTCCAAATGGTAGAGTGGATAGTGTCCTATAAAGTGGTGTAAATTGCTTGGCACAAAAAGAGCCACCTC
>CAZBOM010000093.1:0-7036 GCA_964493375.1 uncultured Mageeibacillus sp.
TGCAATTCTGGCCAGATTTAGGCAATTGCTGGATAACATTTCAACTTGTACAAATGCTTTTTTGGCTAAGTTGCAATTCTGACCAGTTTTAGGCAATTCTTGGCTACTATTTCAACCTGTCCAAAATGTTTTTGGATAAGTGAGATTTCTAGCCAAGATTTGGGCAAAAGTGGTCACTATTACAGCTTGTACAAAAACAGTTTTGGATAAGTTGCAATTCTGGCCAGATTTAGGCAATTGCTGGATAACATTTCAACTTGTACAAATATTTTTGGATAAGTGTGATTTCCGGCCAAGGTCGAATGATTGGCAGTCGCTACAACTATCTAACTTTTGGGAAGCTTCGGTGTATCATAATGTCATGCTGAGGGATAACGCACATGAGAATACGAGTAATAACGACCGTGTAGCTGAGTCGCGCCATGATCGAACGCGTGCGCTTCTTCCCGACGGCGCCATCGAAAAGCTTTCTGAGAAAAGCGTCATGGTCGCGGGATTAGGAGGTGTCGGCTCGTGGGCGGCGGAAGCGCTGGTTAGAGCCGGTGTTGGTCGACTGATTCTCGTCGACTGTGACGTCACTACTCCATCGAATCTCAACAGGCAATTGTTCGCACTGGAAAGCACCATGGGACAATCTAAATGTGAGATCGCGCGCCGCCGATTTCTTGACATAAATAGCCAATTGAAAATCGAAACACATGAGGAAGTTCTTGTTGCGGGGAAAATTGATGACGTCCTCGATCGTTTCGCTCCGATTGATTACATAGTCGATGCGATTGATTCGCTTGGAGCTAAGATTGATCTCATCGCCACTTCAATCGAACGAGGCATACCGATTATCGCCTCCATGGGAACGGGCAATCGACTCGATCCGTCACGGCTAAAAATCTCCGATATCTCGAAGACTCACACCGATCCTTTAGCTCGGATCGTAAGGCGTGAGCTTCGAAAGCGACATCACGATCACGTCAAAGTTGTCTTTTCAGACGAGCCGCCGATCACACCTTATGGGGTCGAAAAAGGAACAATTGGGAGCGTCCCTTTCGTCCCGCCTGTCGCAGGTTTTTTGTTGGCATCGGAAGTCATTAGAGATCTAACCAACACCTAATAATCAGCTAAAAATTGTGACAGGGAGTCGTCGTTTGAACCTGCTATTCTTTCGCGGGTCTCAATTTTTTCGCCCAACGAATGGTTGTAAAGAGTAGGAAGCAGAGAAGGTTCACAACGACGATGACGGGACCTGCCGGCAGATCGAGTGCGTACGAGAGAAATAATCCTAAACTGAAACAGACGAGCGCGATGACAGCGGAAGCGATTGTCACGCCTTTGAAGCTACCGAACAAACGCATCGCGGAAAGTGGCGGAAAGATAATTAGGCTGGAGATGAGAATCGCCCCCATGACGCGCATCCCCAACACAATGGTGACGGACGCGAGTACGGCTAGCATCGCATTCCAAAAGCTGGCGGGAATTCCGGAGGCACGCGCGAAGCTTTCGTCGAAAGTGACGGCGAAGAGATTGTTATACGAGAAGAGAAAGAGGACGAACACTACTGCCGAAAGAATGATCGATAGCGTTAGATCAGTTTTACTCATCGCCAGAATACTTCCGAACATGAAGTTGTAAAAATCGGTATTAAGTCCTGATGTCAATGAAATGACGATAACGCCGATTGCCATACTCGCCGAAGAGATCATGGCGATCGCCGCGTCGCCTCGAATACGGCTGTTTTCACTCAAGCGAAGGAGCAAGAACGCCGTCACAATGACGACGGGGAGCGAAACGGCAAGCGGTGAAGCGTACAAGGCCATCGCGACGGCAAGCGCCCCAAAACCCACATGCGAAAGACCGTCTCCGATCATGGCATAGCGCTTCAAAACGAGACTTGTTCCGATAAGCGCGGCGCACAATGCCACGAGCGAGCCGCCGAGTAAAGCTCTGAGAAGGAAGTTAAAGGAGAAAAAATCAGTGAAAAAACTAGCCATCTCGTCACTTCCTCTCCGTTACATCTGACTCAAGAATTTTTGCATTTCTTTGGCAACTCTCTTTCTTTCCATGGGAGCAGGTGTCGGCGTGGTCATCGTTTTGTTCTCCGCCATATCCGTCGATCATGTCACAAGAAAACGTGGCATTGCGTTCATGGTCTTGTACTCCACAACATTCGTCGATCATGTCACAAGAAAACGTGGCATTGCATTCATGGTCTTGTTCTCCGCAATATCCGTCGATCATGTCACAAGAGCATTTGTCGGCACGTTCATCGCTTCGTTCGCCATCACTCTCGTCACTCACACCAAATATGTCGCATGAACATGTCGGTGTTCCGTTGGCATCGAACCCACCTTCACAAGTGGCACTATGCAAGACATCTTCACCATGTGATAAGTAGGAAGCTGCCACAACACTCTTTAAATAATCATCTGTCGTTCCAAAAAACAACTGTTCGCGACCTAAATGGAGCACATGTGTGGCGTCGTGCATGACGCAATGGATATCATGCGATACCATGACAACCGTCACGTGATCATCGCGGTTAAGTTCTCGGACAAGTCGATAGAATTCATGGGAAACGATCGGATCAAGACCGGCTGTCGGTTCATCGAGCAACAAGAGTCCGCTCGACGCCGCGAGCGCTCGCGCGAGAAGGACACGCTGACGCTGGCCTCCTGACAATTCACGAAAAGACCGATTTCCCAACGTCTCAATCGACAAACGTCTCATCGCCTGATTGACGGCGGCGCGATCCTTCTGTGAATAAAAAGAAATAAATCCGTGGCGATTCAATCGACCGGACAAAATGACTTCTCGTACGGTCGCAGGAAAATCACGCTGCATCAGTGTCTGTTGTGGGAGATATCCGATTCGCCTTTGCCGAAGCATTTCACTTCGCTCGATCACTCCGGCAGACGGCGTTTTTAGCCCGAGAAGACCTTGCAATAATGTCGTTTTTCCTGAACCATTTTCACCGATAATCGCAAGATAATCGCCTTCATTCAGAGTAAAACTGACATGGCTCACAACTGTTTGTCTGTCGTAAGCGAAAGAGACTTTGTCTAACTCGAGCAATGTGTTCATCCGTCAATCAGCGCCTTTCGAAGATTCTCAACATTCTGCCTCATAATGGAAACATATGTCACCCCACTTGTCAGTTCTTCCGTCGTGACATTGTGGGCTGTATGAAAGAGAAGTTTTTTCGCGCCGGTTTCTGATGAGACGAGATCCGCGAGTTTTTCATTGGAAAACTCAATGTGAAAGACATAAGAAATGTTTTCGGACCGCACTTTTTCAATCATCGCCGCCACTGTTTTTGGCTTGGGTTCTGTTTCCGCTGCGCAACCGGGGTAAGCGGCCATATAAGAAAATCCGTATTCCGTCGTGAAATAGATAAGAGGAAAACGATCAGC
Organism: uncultured Mageeibacillus sp.; assembly: GCA_964493375.1. Classification (GTDB taxonomy): domain Bacteria; phylum Bacillota; class Clostridia; order Saccharofermentanales; family DTU023; genus UBA4923. The sequence goes on from CAZBOM010000093.1 coordinate 3,405, forward strand.
GACGACGAGCTCTGGTCGTTTTGTTTCTGCTTTAATCGCGCGGAATGCTCCATCAAGTTCTTGAAGGTCGTTTCTCAAGTTTTCGAGATTCTTGCGATAATCGTCAGCATGCGTCTTGTCTGTCTCGATAAGATGCGACGCGATGCCTTCCGCTATTTTCAGCGCATTGATAGGGCTCGTCCAAATGTGTTCATCAAAACCGTGGTCGTGATCATGGCGGTGTGGTTGTGTACTCGGTTGATCCGCGCCGTCGTGGTCGTGATCATGAGGGTCTGCACCATCATGGTCATGCTCCTCTGTATCTTTGTTATTGTGCGGATCGGTATGATCGCGGGCGTGCGAGACGGTACTCTCGCGGTCGTGATCGTGAGGATCGGTGCCGTCGTGGTCGTGATCGTGAGAATTGGTGCCGTCGTGGTCGTGTGGGGTGGTGCCGTGGTGGTCGTGATCGTGCTCGGCGGATTCGTCGAGAATTCCCTCATGCGATTCTTCGAGCGCTTTAACAAAATCCATCATGCGAACTGTTTTAGCGCGATCGATCTCCGCGGCGTCGAGGAGCCTATCGACCCATGTGTCTGAGACGCCACCCGTATAAATGAACAGGTCGGCTTTGGCGATTTTGACGATCTCTTTTGGGGTCGGTTCATACGTGTGGCTTTCTGTGCCCGGTGCCAAGAGCATCGTCACCTCAACATGCTCTCCGCCGATTTGACGCGCAAAATCATAGGGTGGAAAGATCGTCGCCACAATCGACAACTTGCCGTTCTCCCCTTTATCCTTGTTTTCGTCTTTACCTTTGTCTTTCTCGACATTGCCACAGCCGATAAGAGCGAATACAGCGACCGCAAACGCGAGAAGAATAGCGATTAGACGTGCTATCCGCCGATTTGAGTTTCGTTTTCGCGAAACATTTTCATTGATCATTGAATGAAACCTTTCGAATTGTGATTTACCTTTATGACGAAGTCTTTCAACCTATTGTCTCGGATGGAAAGCAGAAATCCCTTTCGTCCATGGTTTTTGATGAAGTCTTTTCGTCTATGGCTTTTGATGAAGTCTTTTGACCTATTACCTCGGATGTAAAGCAGAAATCCCTTTCGTCTATGGCTTTGAGAAAGTCTTTTGGCCTATTGTCTCGGATGTAAAACGGAAATCCATTTCGTCCATGGTTTTTGCGAAAGTCTTTCGACTCCTTGTTCTAGATTGCGAACATAGCTGCCCGGTATAGGATCAGTTCCATATAGATCGCAAGTGAGCAAAATACAATCGCCATCGATACACGCGTCACGACCATTTTGACAGGCAATATCGAACCGGCTGATCTTTCAATCATTCGAAAAATGACGTCCAAGACAATTGATGCGATCAACCAACTCAACGGGATAAGAAACACTTCCCATCTCGTGCCTTGTCTTTCAATCATGGTAAGTGCAAGAACTCGTGCGGGAACTTTTTCAGGCATGAGAAAAAAGAGCGGAAACGCTGTCAAGAAAGGGGAGAGAGAGAAAAACCAATAAATTGTGTAAGCTGCTTCTTTTCTCATATCGTCTCAATCATCATTTTTTTCTAGCGCAGATAGCAACAAAAACGCCGTCGCCATAACCTTCTTTGACACCTTGCTCGATATTTTCCAATGTCTCGATCGTCTGGCGAATCTTCAACACTTCAAAATTTGTCCTTTCAAGTTCTTTGAGAACGTCAGTCGTGCCTCGAAATGTCGCGTCTCGGTAAAAGACGTTATCTTCTTTATCTTGTTTATAGACGGCACCTAAAGGTGCGTCGATATCAATATGACCGATAATAAGATGCCCGTTTGGCTCTAGCACTCGATGTGCTTCGAGGAGCGCCGGCTCCATGTCATCGAGATAACAGTCGAGTGTGATCATGAAGACGGCATCAAATGCTCCGTCGTCGAAAGGAAGTTTCTCCGCGACGCCTTCGATGACTTCAATTCCGCGATTTCTGGCATAGGCGGCCATCTTCTCCGATGGTTCTACTCCGAGAGGGATGCCAAGAGCGACGGCAAACCGCCCCGTTCCAACACCAACTTCCAGACCTCGCTCGAATGGAGGCGTCACTTGGCGAAGCGCCTCCATTTCGGCTTCTATCACAAGCGGAAATGCTTCAAACCACTGTTCATATTCATCTGCTAACGAATCATAGAGCTTCGTTGTACTCATGTTTATCCTCTACTGTTTCAATTGATTTTTAAAAGGCTCGAGACGGCTTTGCAGTCTCTCGAGTGCATAGACGATCTGTTCTTCCGTGTGTTCGCTTGTCAGGCAGAAACGCAGTCGCGCCTGTCCGCGCGCCACGGCGGGGAACACGGCGGGCGGCACAATAATGCCGTCTTCTTCGAGTTGTTTTGAAAGCATGAAGGCCAGTTCATCCGGTCCAATCATGATAGGCGTCACGGCTGTCTCACCGGCAAGACACGTATCGAAGCCGTGTCGCTCCGCCTCTCGCATGAAGATCGCAATGTTTCGATGCAATCTTTCAATGCGACTGTGATCGCGTTCCATGATTTCGATTGCCTTGACGACGGCGGCCGCAAGTGGCGGGCTGATACCGACAGAGAATACAAACCCCGGCAGGTTATAGCGGAGGTATTCGATGAGATTGTGACTTCCGGCTAGATAACCACCGCATGTCCCGAATCCTTTCGAAAGTGTACCCATGTGTACGTCAATATCTTTTGGATCGATGCCGAAATGTTCGTCAACACCTCGGCCTGATTCACCGAGAACAAGCATCGAATGCGCCTCATCGACCATTAAGAAACAGTCGTACTCTTTCTTGATACGGACGAATTCAGGGACGGGCGCGACGTCTCCGTCCATGCTGTACGCCCCCTCAATCACGATCAGAACTTTCTCGTAACGATCGCGTCTGCTCTGCAGAATATTCTCGAGCGCCTTAAAATCGTTGTGCGGGAACGGTCTCGCATCAGCGAGCGACATTCTGATACCCTCTGTAATCGAGTTGTGAATCAGGACATCGTACAGGATGAGATCGCGTTCCGAACAGAAGTTGCCGATAAAGGTGACGTTTGTGGAATGCCCGCCGACGAGGACGATTGCATCTTCTGTGCCCTTCCAGCGAGCCAGCGCTTTTTCGAGTTCTTGGTGAACTGTTTTTTCACCGGCCAGCAGGCGACTTCCGCTCGCCGATGTCCCGTATTGTTTGACGGCTTCGATCGCCGCCTCATTCACCTCTGGATCACCGGACATGCCAACATAGTTGTATGAGGCGAAATTGATCATCTTTCTGTCGCCGATATAGGAAACATCGCGCAACGATGAGTCTTGAGCGACGAAATAAGGATTGCCGAAAACTTCAATAGCCGACGCAAGTGAGTCGCGTCGCGCCATAAACGCTTGGAATTCCGGTGTCTCTTCAAAAGCCTTGATGCGTTGTACCGGCTTATCCTCTCCCGGCGCACCTTCTCTTGAGCGAGGTTCCTCGGCAAACTCGCCGCCGATTCTCCTGTAGACGAGCGCGGCGATATCATTGATCGTGAGATCGCGGTTAAACAAACGCTCATCGATCGTCAGCTCGTATTTTTCCTCCGCGTACGTGAGAAGCGAAATGCTCTGCAGACTATCGCCACCGAGATCTTGAGAGAACCACGA
>CAZBOM010000094.1:0-7003 GCA_964493375.1 uncultured Mageeibacillus sp.
CTATTCTACAGAGAAATCCACGAGTTTCACCTGTCCTTTTTTTATGCTAGCATCGCTTTTCCTGCAATCGCCAATAAAATAAATTCTATTCCGTTGAACAAAAGGGCCAATCCGATCAAAAGGCCTATGAATGTGATTCCAATCGTTGGCGACATAATCAACAAGACGCCTACGATCAGTAACAACAATCCAAGGATGAACGTGATCGTGAACAGTTTCGAATGATAGCGGCGAATGCCCGCGGAAGTGGCAAGCGAAAACACAGCGTAAGCGATAAACCACATCCCAACTAAGTACATCAAAAATCTCCATGTGGCGTCAGGTTTTAGCACAAGCGTCAAACCGAAAATCAGCAAAAGGATCGCCAACACGAGAATGAACGCACTCGTCCATCCTGATTCGACACGAATTCTCATGAATCGAATCAAGAATCCGACACTGCTAATGAGGGAGACAACACCGAGACTGATCAGAACGAATTTTAGTGTATCTTGCGGGTTAACAAGGACAAAGACACCTCCCGCGATTAACGCGAAACCGATTAATAACAACTCCCAAAAAACTCTCTTTGGCGACTTTACCGCCTTTTCCTCAACATTCTTGGACATACAGAGTCTCCTTTCTGCCCGTTATCGTTTTTATAGCACTAAATGAGTCTACTTCCCGGCGATGCCAACACCGTCAATCGCTGCGAACGCTTGGGCGGCCTCCCCGTACGCGTTCTACTTCCCGGCGATGCCAACACCGTCAATCGCCACCCAAGGTAAAACAGAGCCGCCATCTTTGACAACTTCTTTTGAAATAGCCTTGATGTTCATAAGAAACTGCGCCAAGTTACCATTGATCATCGTCTCACTCAGCGCCTCTTTAATCTCACCGTTTTCGATTAAGAAACTGTTCTTCGCAACGCCGGAAAAATCTCCTGAAGCACTTGGAGAGCCTCCGGATAACCGCGCGATTAAAAGTCCGCGATCAATACCGCGAATGATGGAGTCGATTGACTCATCTCCGGGAGCGACAATAAAATTGCCAAACGACGAGTTCGCAGAGCGCTCATACCCTGTCTTACGTGCTGTGTAATCACTCAAGCGGAAGCATTTGAGAATACCGTTCTCGATCATGTCGTAATCTTCCGCGATATATCCTTCAGACGTGTATCGCTGTCCTACCGCGATATCGGGATGAAGCGGTGCGATCTTCAAGCTTAATTTCTCGCTCGCCACTGGTTGCCCGAGCTTTTCAAGCCAAATGCTCGTGCCATCTAAAATGACATCATCTGTCGCAAACGAACTAATGGATTCCGCAAGCATTTCGCCGAAACAATCCGGTGTTAGCACAATCGTACCCGTGAACTTATCGTCCATCGTCTTTGTGAAAACTTGCTTTGACACAGCGGCGAGATCGTCCTCGAAACTTCCGAGCTCAATAAACGGTTTTTCGAGATCGAGCATTTCAATTGATGTCGCGAAAAACGACGAGGTCGCCTCTCCATCTGTCGCATTGAACATGATATCAACGCCGTATGCGGCGCGTCTTGAAATAAAGCGACTTCCTGTCGAATAAAGAGCGACGCCTTCGCCCAAAGTATGTGTCACGACGAGAGAGCCTACACGAATTAACGGAAAACGCTCCCGTATCGTCTCTAGGAACTCTTGCGTTCGTTCGAACAGTTTTTCCTCGTCACACTCAAGCGGACCCGTCTCAAACGTCTGCTCAGGCACAAAAGGCGCCAATTGCCACGCTTCATCGGGGTCAGCGGCCATAGCCGACTTCAAACAATCAGACGCTCCTTTTCGAATGGAGTCGTCATCGATAGCATTCTGAGAGATCCCACCGCGTCTTCCTTCAACGATCGCGGTAAAACTAATCGAGTCATCGAATATCGTACGATAGAGTTTGAACTCCCCCCATTCTGCTGTCAATTCACGCAATACGGAGCGAGAGGCACGACAGACCGCTTGCTCGGCACTACCGGCTTGGAGTTCTGAAAGTCCCAGTTGCGCCATTTTTTCTAGAGTCTTCATGATCTGCCTCCCATCGTCAAACGACAGCGGATGTGCGGACCGCCGATCCCAACGGGAATCGGTTGTTTTTTACCACAGAATCCCGCGCTCTCCCACTGAAGTTCATCAGAGACCATATCAACTGTTTTCAGCATCTCGAAAGCGATTCCGGAAATTGTCGTATCATAAAGCGCGCGACCAATTTTCCCTTTTTTGATCTCATAACCGATGGTGACGCCGAACATGAACTCCCCTGTCATATCTGCCTGTCCATTACCTGACGAGACGAGATAATATCCGTCATCAACGGAAGCGATCATCTCCTCGATATTATCTTGACCCGGGAGAATCGCCGTATTGCGCATCCGAATCAGTGGCTCATCCGAGAAAAGCCAGGCGCGCGCATTGCCTCGAGGTGTCATGCCAAAGAGTTCGGACGACTCTCGGTTATTCATGTATTCCGTTAATATTCCGTCTTGAATCAAAACAGCATCTTCCGCTTTGACACCTTCGTCGTCGACATAAACAGGGAGAGGTACCGTGTTTCCACAGGCTGTATGGGCAAAATCGACCATCGATACTTTTTCTGACGCAACTTGCTTTCCGAGCAAATGCGCTGAAACGGAGCCACTCTGGACAAGATCAGCTTCCACTGTATGTCCAACTGCTTCATGCGCGAGCATCCCCGCCATATATCCTGTAAGAATACAAGTCGCTTCTCCCGCCTTTGCGTGCACGCCAAACCGTTTTTGCTGCAACTGTTCGTATGCTTTATCAATCTCAGTTTTTGTTTTGTCAAGATTGATAAAATTCTTGTCCATCGTGTCAAATCCACCGATGACCGTAAAAATATCGACAGGCGTGCCTTCTTCCGATTCAGCAACCAAAAAGACATAGACATAGCTTCGTGGCATGACTAGGTGAGCGTCAAACCCGTTCGAGACCGTGATTACTTTCTCCACTGTATCGCTGTATGCTCTAACTCGGCGACTGATAATTTCCGGACAATGTGCCACGATATAGTTATCAATTTCACGACAGAGTTCAATATAATAATTCTGTTCAACATCACGAGCGACCATATTGAGATCGACCTTACCAGATGGCACAACCGACCAGTTGTCCTTCGTTGGCTTCACGTGGCGTTCAAGAAAAAGAGCATTGCTCGACGCTTCTCTCAAGACGCTTTCGATCGACTCTTTCGAGACAGATCCTTTTGAAGAAAACCCATATAGACCGGCGCGACGGACTCGTGCGCTCACCCCGAGATAATCTTGGCGACTATTACCAATCAGTTGCCCTTCCAAAAGAACAACCTGACGTGCCGCATTGTGCTGCGCCCGAAGCTCGCTCTCCGCGCCATCCGCAAAAAACCGCTTGTACTCAAAAATAGTTTCGTTCAGCATAAACGACCTTTCCTTATAAATGACATGCAATTATCATACCAAAGAAGTTGCCATTTCCCCCTTTTTAAACCCATGCAAAAAAGTTGCTCGCTGTCTTTGCATTAACCCCTACAAAAAAGATGCTCGCTGTCTCTGCATTAAGCCTATGGCATACGAACTGCTCGCTGTCTCTGCATTAAACCCCTACAAAAAAAATGCTCGTTGTCTCTGCATTAAACCCTACAAAAAAAGTTGCTCGTTGTCTCTGCATTAAACCTATTGCATACGAACTGCTCATTATTTCTGCATTAAACCCACGGTAAAGGATCTGCCAGTTATCTCAAGGAGACAATACCCGTTATTCATAGCGACCGAGGTTGTCACGACTTCTTGCACAGAACTCGGTTTCCTGGCCAGGCGGTGGACAGAATCTTGACTTGTGTGCCGATTCTTAGCACAGAACTCGGAATTATGGCCAAGCGATGGACAGAATCTGGACTTTTGTGCCGATTCTTAATCATCCCCAGTAGCACTTTAATCAGCAAATTCTCAACATCTAAAGGCAAATGAATCGAACGACTCATGTTCAGATTACAATCAGCTCAGCTTCTTGCTTTCTTCGTATTCGTCTTGCGCCACCTTGCGGTATTTATCCATTTTGACTTTAAAGAGTTCTCCGCTTGTAGGCGGCGTGTAGGTGATGGCATTGGCTCCGGCTCTGATGGTCGCGAGGATTGTTTCATCGCTCGGACCGCCAGTGGCAATAATGGGGATTTGCGGATAGCGTTTGCGAATGCTTTTTACGATCTCGATCGTGCGGTCCGCTCCGCTGACATTAAAAATCTGTACGCCTGCTTTGACGCGCGCTTCAATATCCATAAACTCTGTCACGACAGTGCAAACGATCGGTGTGTCAACGACGGCATCTATGTCGCGAATAGTCTGAAGCGTTGTTGGTGAATTAACTACGAGACCAATTGCACCTTGCGCTTCCGCAAACATCGCGATTTGGGCGCAACGCTTACCTCCCGTTGTACCTCCACCAACTCCTGCAAACACAGGCACAGGAGAAATACTGATAATGGCATTTGTGATCGCGGGATGAGGCGTAAAAGGATAAACTGCCATCAATGCATCGGCATTGTGGTTGATTGCTTGCGCCGCATCGGTTGTGAAAATAATTGATTTGATGCGCTTACCATAAATTCGAATGCCTGAACATTCCGCGATAATACGTGGCACGTGGATGATATCTCCACGCAAAGGCGACGTGATCTCCGGAATAAATTTTCTATCTCTTCCTATTTGAGTTGACATGGTTGCCTCCTACTCAATCATCAATAACAATCACAAGGGATTGACTGAAATATATCGCTGCCACAATGGCAACGCGTTCTTGGGAATATATTCTGCTCGAAAAAGTATCAGCGATTAAGGTGACTCAATCTCTACTTTTTGTTTTACGCAACCTTGCTTCAACACTGATGCAAAGAAGCGAGGTTCTCTACAGATGAATATTTTGTGAAACGAAAGCGATATCTCTTTCGGAAGCGATAACGAAAGCGATAACGAAAGCAGCAGCCCTTCCGGCAACACGATTGAAATGTAACACTACTATTTTACAAAGTTGACACTTGTTTGTCGACTGACTATTATGAAATTACATGTTCTGCGGTTTGTTCAAAACCGCCACTAGAGACAAGTATTTTCCCTCATGAAGGAGGTTTTTTCATGTCTAAGCAAACAATCGTGATTATTGGCAGCGGCATCGCAGGGCTTTCAGCCGCTGAAGCAGCGCGAAAGCAAGATCCCGACATCGAGATTATTTTGTTGTCGGATGATGTTCATCTGCCTTACCACAGACCGCGCCTTCCCGGCGTCGTCATGGAACCGGAAACAGTAGAGAAGGTCTTTTTGCACGATCAGGCATGGTACGACGAACGCCGGTTCGATCTCCGATTAGATGTCCATGTTAAAAGCGTCGATGTGGAGAATCAAAAAATTCTGCTGGAGGATGGCGCGACGCTTGATTATGGCAAATTAATACTCGCGACCGGCAGTTCGAGCTTTATGCCGCCGATGCCCGGCAATGATCTGCCCGGTGTATTTACCTTGTGGACACTCGATGACGCCTACGCTATTTCTGACTACATAAAAGAATCAAAGCGTGCCGTCGTTATCGGAGGTGGTTTGCTCGGACTAGAGATCGCCTATGCCTTGAAAAAACGTGGCCTCGATACGACCATTCTTGAGCGCGGCCAAGCTCTTCTCGCAAGACAGCTCGATGCCCGTGCGAGTGCGATGTTCCAAGAGCAAGTCGAACGTCTCGAAATCAATGTCATGAAAGAAGCGTCTGTCGCTGAGATCCTGGCTGATCCGGAGACGGGGAAAGTCGCGGGTGTGAAATTGACGGATGATTCCGTCATCCCGACCGATCTCGTTCTCGTCTCAACCGGTGTCCGCGCGCGCGTCGACGTGATGGACGGTATTGATATAGAGATCGATCGCCGTTTCGTGACCAACAGTCGCATGGAAACCAACATCCCAAATGTTTACGCAGCCGGTGACTGCGCATTGATGGAAGGGCTTTGGTACGGTCTCTGGGCTGTGTCAACGCGTGAAGGAAAAGTGGCCGGCACGAACGCCGCCGGCGGTGACGAATCCTGCGTGATCCCTCCGCCGCCTTACCTCGTCAACACCATGGAAACGCGGATCGCCTCAGCCGGTGATATCATGCCGAAAGACCCCGAAATCACCTCGCAGATTTCATTCGACGAAACACAATTGACATACGATCGGCGCAACTTTCTCGGAGATAAACTCGTCGGCTACATCCTTTTGGGAGATACGACGCCCTTCTCCATGCTGAGCCGCGAACTACAACACAGCTGATTAATGTGAAGCCCTGCTCTTTCATTGCAAAAGCAGGGCATCATTCTGAAAAAATTTAGCGCCCCATGCACGCTTTAGTGGCTTCGAGCATCGCAAAATTTGCTGGCTATACAACAACATGTACAGGCTACACACATATGCTTTGATCGACCGTTTGTAATAGTATTCGAACGCCGGGATAAGAGATCAACAAATTGCAATAGAATTCGAGCGCTGGGATAAGTGACCAACAAATAAGCAAAGGAAAAACAATGCTACCGCTGAGAGATAGTCAACCGAGTCATAAAATACCTTTTGTAACGATTTCTCTCATCGTCGTGAATGTCGCGATCTTTTTGTATCAACAAACGCTCGACCCCGTCCGGTTCTACGAATTCATTCGTCAATTCGCGTATACACCACTCGGTTTTCGAGAAGCAATTGAAGCACGTCAGTTTTACTACCCGCTTATCACGAGCATGTTCTTGCACGGAGGCATTTCGCATCTTCTCGGTAACATGTGGGTTTTGTGGATCTTTGGCGATAATGTTGAAGATTACCTGAGACCATGGCGTTTTATAATGTTCTACCTCATCACGGGACTCATCTCAATCCTTGCGCACACGCTCGCATTCATGCGTTCAGATGTTCCGACGCTTGGAGCCTCAGGAGCGATCGCTGGTGTCATGGGGGCTTATCTGATCCTTTACCCACGGGCAAAAGTACAGACACTCATTCCATTTT
>CAZBOM010000095.1:0-6873 GCA_964493375.1 uncultured Mageeibacillus sp.
ATAGCTCTCGCCAAATGTCATGAAAAACCGAATGCGCTGAACACCGGGGATATGTTTCGCGAGCGATTCGAGCTCTTCATGATAAAGGAGATACATGTCGCGTTCTCCGACACCTTCAAAACGATAGCTACGCTTAATCTCCATTGGCTCCGTCTCGACGAAACGACCATTTTCATAATAACGGCCATTGGCCGTGACTTCGCGGATATTGATTTCAGGGTTGAAATTCGTCGCGAAAGGATAGCCGTGATCGCCACCGTTGCAGTCGAGAATATCGATTTCATGGATCTCATCAAATTCATGCTTCAGGGCGTAGGCCGAGAACACACCCGTGACGCCGGGATCGAAACCGGATCCGAGAATCGCCGTCAACCCTCGATCGCGAAAGCGGTCTTGATAAGCCCACTGCCATTTGTACTCAAATTTCGCCGTGTCCTCCGGCTCATAGTTCGCCGTATCGAGATAGTCAACGCCCGTCTCGAGACATGCGTCCATAATCGTCAGATCTTGATAAGGAAGCGCTAAATTCATGACGATATCGGGTTTTTCGGCTCTGATTAAAGCCACGAGTTCGGGGACGTTGTCGGCATCGACTTGCGCCGTCGTAATCGTCACACCGCGACCATCAAGTTTTTTCTTGAGCTCGTCGCATCGCGCCAATGTGCGACTCGCGATACAGAGTTCCGTAAATACCTCTTTATTCTCAACACATTTGTGGGCGGCGACTTGCGCAACACCACCTGCACCGATAATCATTGCTTTTGCCATCGAATTTATCTCCTTCCAGATGTGAATCGATTCGTTTATCTATCCTGATGAAAAGGCCGCGTCACACCTAGCGGCAAGCGGCCTTCTGTTCAACACTAATTGTATCAGATCAACACAAAGATCATTTGTCATGAGATCATCAAAAGCCATTCACGCAACAGCTTACACGCGACAGCCGTCGACGCCCCCGATGAATCGCAGGGAGGCGATAATTCCATGAGATCTGTCCCGACTATATTCAATTTCCCAAGTATCGTGAGCGCGCGACGCAGTTCTGAAAATGAGACGCCTTCCGGCTCAGGTGTCCCCGTCCCGGGACAAACAGAAGGGTCAAGCACATCGAGATCGATCGTCACATAGACGGGCGCGTCACCTATTTTCTCAATCGACATCGCGATATCTTCAAGCGTAAAGGGATGAAAATCCATATGCTCTCTCGCGAAAGCAAACTCCTCTCGCAAACCGGAACGTATTCCGAACGAGTGAATTCGCCCGTCTCCCAAGAGTTCGTAAGCGCGCCGAATAACTGATCCGTGTGATAACGGATCGCCGAGATAATTCTCTCGCAGATCGGTGTGAGCATCGAAATGGACGATATGGAGATCGGGATACCTATTGACAGCGGCGCGAATCGCGCCGAACGTCATCGAATGGTCTCCACCGACCATGACGGGAATTTTGCCATCTTTCAAAAAAATCTCAACGGCTTTTTCGACGCGACGAAGCGACTCGACGGTCGACCCGGGGGGAAGCTCCAGATCGCCAACATCCGCGACGCCGATATCCTCAAGATCTCGATCGAGTAGCGGGCTGTAAGATTCGAGTCCCCACGACTCTCTTCTCATCGCGTCCGGCGCGAACCGAGCACCGGGGCGAAACGATGTCTGCCCGTCAAAAGGAGCGCCAAAAATGACAAAACGACTATTCTCATAAGGCGCTTCACATCCGCAAAATGTCGTCCCCTCAAAAATAATTTCAAAACGTTTGTCGTTCATCTCACTCATCGTACCTTTCGATTTCACTAAAATCGATTGAATCGGCATCATCGACTTCAAAGCCATACGACCCGTTTTCCGGCGGCCAAATTTTACCTTCGATCACGCGTTTATACACATGATCAAGAAACTCCCCTTCATGGAGTAATCGCAAGACGTAATTCGGAAGCGCGAAAGCTCCTCGATGCAACGTTGTGTTGTAATAATTTGTCTTTAATCCTCGAGCCATCCAGCGTTCCGCATCAAAATCGTCTAAAGGATGGTAGCGATCCGACATGAACCCGAACAGCCAATGACCGGCCGGGTAGATGGGAATATGCGCTTGATAGACATATGTGTGTTTGAAAATAGGTGAAGTCTTCTTAAAAGTCGCCGCCGCTTCTTCCGCCTCATTGTGAAAGAAAGGCCCCTCGTGTTGGTTGACAAGAATCCCTCCATCTCTCAGCGCGTGACTGCAGTTGCCGTAAAACTCTTTTGTGAAAAGGCTCTCTCCCGGCCCGAATGGGTCAGTTGAATCGACGATGATCACATCGAACATATCGCGACAACGGCGCACATAGCGCAAACCGTCCTCAAAGAGAAGCGTCACGCGCGGATCTTCGAAAGACTTCGCCACCGTCGGCAGATACTTTTTGGACACGTCGACGGCCATACGATCGATTTCCACCATCACAATCTCTTCAATATCGTCATAACGACATAACTCACGGAGCGCTCCCCCGTCACCGCCTCCGATAATAAGCGCTTTTTTGACACGAGGATGCACAGCCATCGGGACGTGAACGATCATCTCGTGATAAATAAACTCATCTTTCTCCGTCATCATAATCACGTTGTCCATGACGAGCATTCGTCCAAACTCATACGTATCAAACACTTGAATATGTTGGTAGTCAGAATACTGAGAGAAGAGTTGTTTTCTCACTCGGATACTAATTTTCATATCGGTTGAATGAAATTCACTGAACCAAAGTTCCATCATGCGCCTCCTTCCATGAGCGGGCATGTCTTAACGAACGCCATGCTAACTGTTCTCACACCTGACTGATGCATCAGCTCATGACGAATCGTCACGATTCGTGCATCACATAAAGCCTCTCGACCGATTCATCCTCCGTACCCGTCATCTTGCTGCCTTTCTCCTTTGCATATCGGATGTAGTTCAACACCTCAGGCGTGACACGCTCCCCCGGCGCAAGGATCGGGATGCCGGGCGGATAGCACATCACAGATTCCGAGGCGATTCGCCCCTCACATGCATCGAGTGGCAACTGTTCAGACGGCGCGTAAAACGCATCGGCCGGCGTCGTCACGACGACAGGCGGTATATATTCATTGACGAGATGTTTCGCCGGCTCTTTGCCGTATGAAAAACGGATATCGGCAAGCGCCGCGATGAGTCTCTCAATCGCGACCGATCGATCACCCACGGACAAAATCGCGAGACAATTGAGCATATCGCCAAACTCAATCTGAATGTCATAGTCATCGCGCAGTGTGTCGTACACTTCAATGCCCGATAGCCCCATTTTGATCGTATGAATCGGAAGCTTGCAAGCGTCGAAAGCAAAGAACGCATCGCCGTCGCAGCGCTCACTCCCAAAAGCGTCATAACCGCCGATCTGATTGATCTCATCTCGAGCATACGAGGCAAACTCCATCACGCGGCGATAAATCTGCTCGCCGCGAAGCGCGAGGTTGCGTCGCGTGATATCGAGCGACGAAAGAAGCAAATACGACGCGCTTGTCGTCTGCGTCAAGTTGATAATCTGGTGAACATATCCCCGATCGTCACGCATGGTGGGGCCAAGCAACAGAAGCGAACTCTGTGTCAGGGAGCCCCCTGTCTTATGGAGCGAGACGGCGCTCATATCGGCACCGGCTTCCATCGCAGAGACAGGAAGTCTTTCATGAAAATACAAGTGCGTTCCGTGCGCTTCATCGACGAGCACACGCATATTCGCCGCGTGAGCAATTTTAACAATTTCTCGAAGATTGGGACAGACACCGTAATATGTCGGATTATTGACAAAAACGGCTTTTGCCTCCGGATGTTCGCGTATCGCGTTTTCTACATCTCTGACAGACATCGCAAGCGGAATCCCAAGTTCAGTATCGAGTGAGGGATTGACATAGACAGGAATCGCGCGCGCTAAAATCAGTGCGTTGATTGAACTCCTGTGAACATTGCGCGGCATAATAATTTTGTCGCCCGGTGAGCAGTTCGATAAGATCATCGCTTGGACGGCCGATGTCGTCCCATTCACCATAAAGAAGCAACTGTCAGCGCCAAACGCATCAGCCGCGAGCTTCTCCGCTTCCATGATGACGCCCGTCGGATGAATCAAGGTGTCAAGCATCTTCATCGAATTGACATCGACGGACATGCATTGTTTTCCGAGGAAAGAGGCCAACTCCTCATTCCCACGACCTTGCTTATGCCCCGGAACATCAAACGACACCATTCGGCGACGCCTGTAATCAAGGAGCGCTTCCAGAATCGGCGCTTTCGTTTGATCAAGCGAAAAAGGATATGCGCCCATGTTACTCAAAAATATTTCTCCCGTTGTATATCTCAAGCATTTCACGCTCAAGCGCTTGGAGAATCTCTTCTTGCTCACTCTCGCTGATGTCTTTTAACTCGCGTTTGAAAATGTATCGGTCGAGGTCGACATCACGGAGTATCATTCTCGTATGGTACAGATTTGAGTGGTATACATTGACATCCATTGTATTGTAATCGTCGAGCGTCTCGCGAGCGATGTAATCCTGAATCGAGCGAACAGGATAATCATTAAAATGTTTCGTCCCCATCGTATCGCGCGTGAATCCACGGACACGGTAATCGATTGTAATAATATCCGACTCAAAACTGCCGATTAAATAATCGAGTGCCATGAGCGGCGTGACGCGCCCACAAGTGGAGACATCGATATCCACTCGAAATGTCGAGATTGAACGGCTCGGATGCGACTCGGGAAAAGTGTGGACAGACACGTGACTCGTATTTAAGTGAGCTTGAATCGCCGAACAAGTTGGCTCAAGCGTACCTCGGTTATTCGTCGGATCGATCTCATGCTCTTTAAGAGGCGCTTCCGCGATGAGAATGTTCACGGAAGCACCTTGAGGCGTGTAATCCTGTTTCGATAAATTGAGAATATGCGCGCCAATAATGTCCGTGAGATTGCGAAGAATCCCCGTCAATCGCTCCGAATTGTATTGACCGTCAATGTATTCGATATACTCTCGCTTCTCTTCTTCCGTCCGTGCATAACAGACATCGTAAATATTGAAGCTCAAGGTCTTTGTGAGATTGTTAAATCCATAGAGTTGAAGTTTATTATCCAATTCGTTGCCTCCGGAAAAAACATTGCGAACGTTTGATCATTATTCTATCACGTAGAGCAACAGAACTTACCGAAAACAACGAATTGAATCATTGAATTAATCTTTGAGTGACTCCAAGAACGCGTCCATTGCTCGTGTGATTGAACGCTCCATTCTCTCGTCCGTGCAATCGCCCTCCGGCGTGAATTTCTGATCGACGAGATCGACTTGAACTTGTCTGCCGAAGAGTTTCGCGCCGACACCGGGTGAATTGAGAATTTGCGTGAGATGCAATTGACCACGGAGCGTGCCGAAACGCCCTGTACTTCCACCAAGGACAAAGACGGGTTTGTCTTTCAACACCATTTCAACGCGTGACGTCCAGTCAAGCAAATTCTTCAAAACACCGGAAATAGAGTGATTGTATTCAGGCGAAATCATCACCACGCCATCCGCCTCATTAAAGTAGCGGCGCATCTCTTGAATTTCAGCCGGTGGATTTTCTTCAATGTCTTGGTTGTACATCGGAACTGAGGCGAGCGGCAAATGCGAAATCTTCACGCGCTCTCCGTAATGCTTATCAAACCAACGAGCAATTCTCTTATTGTTCGATTGCTCACTAATACTTCCCGTTACAATTAAAATGTTCATGTGAATCTCCTTACTATTAGTCGTCTGAATTTTCAAATCGTTGATTGCGAAGATTTCAATCAATGATTTAATAGCGATTTTTCATGTCATGGTTATTTTGAAATCATTATAACGAGCCACAAAGAAGAAGGCTGTGTCACATGCACCTTTCTTGAGTTTAGACTCACTCTGTACTAAAATAACTACGCACGTCCCAGTGGCCTAATGGATAAGGCAGTAGCCTCCGGAGCTGCGGATGCGGGTTCAATTCCTGCCTGGGACGCCATTTTTCCCAATGAAAATATTTCAATAGCTAAGCCGTAATCGAAAGAAGTGCTTCCTTCACATTGACGACGACCGTGATGACGGCATAATCTGAGCCGTCGTCAAAAGAAACACTTCCTTCGATTCAATGATTATTTTTCATAGAACGGGCATTCGTCAAACAAGCACTCTCTATTTTTTGTCGAAAAAGGACACGGCATATCACTCAGGGGAATATCGATATCAAACATCTCTTTCGTCCATTGAACGGCTGTCTCGATGGCGAGTCGAGAATTTCTTTTGCAGCAACGAGGTCCGCTGAAAGCTGAGATGGCTTGCAACGTCCGAGATGTCAGCTCTTGCGGCATTCCCCACACATCTCGGTGAAGCGGATTGGATCCCAACACAATACTGGCGTAGATGCCCGTGCCTATAGCAGCCCCACAAGATCCCCAAAATCCGCAAACGCCACCGGGGACTTGCGATCCTCGCTGAAAAGCTTTGCCAAGTGCTTCTTGGATGTCGATGTCGCCCCCATTGTTATGGAATGCGACGAGCAATGTCCCGGGCACAATACTGTGGTGTTCCGGTCCATGCATATGAACACTATCCAGCTTGTAAATTTGGTTCAGGATTTTGATCGGATCCTTTTCTTTCGTGATGCGCAACAATAACTCGATATCGTTCTTAGAAGTTGAATGACACGAGTCACATACAAAATGCCCATCTTCACAGAAAGCATTCGAATCGACGATTTTTCCGCAAAGCTCACAGATGCACGGTACACTTGAGTCGCTGTACACAAGGTCTTTCCCGCAAATCATACATCCGGCGAAATGCTCTTGTTTCGCCTTTTCATTTTTCTCATGGTGATCAATCAACGCCATAC
>CAZBOM010000096.1:0-4404 GCA_964493375.1 uncultured Mageeibacillus sp.
CTGATAACCGATGTGCCATTCATCTCACTCGCTGTCGCCGGCATCGTCAAGACGACACCGAGAGGGAGGGCTTCCTTTAGAGATTGACCGCCGATATAAAAATCGTCCCAAAAATCGCCGTCATGCAAAGCCCCCGCCGCGATCGCTTTCGAGCAATCGATTACGCTGCCTCCTCCGACGGCGAGAATCAAATCGATCTGTTTCGAGCGGCAAATATCGATACCTTCGTATACTTTTTCCGTTCGAGGGTTCGGCATGACACCCGAGAGCTCATAAACTTCTTTACCTGTTTGAGACAGATAGTCGGTCACACGATCGTACAATCCCGTGCGTTTAATACTTCCTCCTCCATAGACAAGGAGAACACGTGGGCCAAAAGCCAAGAGTTCTTTCGGAAGTTTATCCGTCGCATTTTCTCCGAAAACGATCTTAGTCGGATTGTGAAAAACAAATGATTGCATATGATATCCTCAGAAAATGAAAAAAAGAGGCCACCCCTTGAAGGCAGCCTCGCTGTTCGTTTCGTTCGCTTACTGAAGCTTATGCTTCTGAGATGGCGTCAACTGGGCAAACGGCGGTACATGCCCCACAATCGATGCAAACTTCCGGATCGATACAATACTGTGTATCACCTTGGGAAATCGCCTCTGTCGGGCATTCGGCTGCGCATGAACCACACATGATGCACTCGTCACTAATAACATGTGGCATAGATAGACCCTCCTTCTATCAGTTGAGCCTCTGACAAAAATTGCCTAAGGCCCTCCTTCAATCCGTTGAACCTTCGACAAAACTTGCCCAAGGCCCTACTTACTATCATGTAAAGAATAACATAAGCGATGGTCTTTTGACCACAATTCGCATAGGGAACCGAGAAAAATTACTTACGACGGCTTGCGTTTTTGCTTATGCGATTCATCGCCATCGCGAGATCGCTTTGTTTCGAGTTGATCGACAGGAAAAGAAACGACAGCGGGGTCGGTGTCGCGATCGAGTCTCACGCTTACCTTCTCACGTAGAAGATCAACATCCTCAACCACTCCGGGACCTTCCGGCGTCATCACACGCGCGTTCTTTTTCGGCATACGTTTTTTGGCATCGACGTACGCTTCATGCTCGTAGTGGAGACAGCAGAGAAGCCGGCCGCACGCGCCGGAAATCTTCGAAGGATTCATCGACAGATTCTGATCTTTCGCCATGCGGATCGAAACGGGCTTAAAATCCTTCAAAAAAGTACTGCAACAGAGTTCTCGACCGCAGATGGCGAGCCCTCCGATCATGCACGCTTCATCGCGCACACCAATCTGGCGCAATTCAATACGAGTTCGGAAGACAGACGCTAGGTCGCGAACGAGCTCTCTGAAATCGACACGCCCATCGGCCGTGAAATAGAACGTGATTTTTCTGTTATCAAAGCGATATTCGACATCGACAAGCGACATCTCTAGTCGATAATCCGCGATACGCTCGCGCGCGATTTCTGCCGCTTCTTCTTCGAGTACTTTGTTCTCCTCATAATGTCGCAGATCGTCATTCGACGCGAGACGCAAGACGTCTTTCAGCGGCGATTTGAGAGAAGATTTGGGAATTTCTTGCGGGTTATCGGAAGCGATACCGATCTCCATCCCTTGCGCCGTCTCGACGATTACATGGTCGCCCGTTTGGATCTCAAGTCCCGCCGGCGAAAAATGATACGTTTTGCCTCGACCACGAAGTCTGACACCCACGATCATCACCAAACTGCCATCGTCTTCCGCGACAAAATCGGTATCGAAATCCCCGAATTCGCAATCCTCCGAAAAAGCACAAGGACATGAACCGTCGGCATCTACTTCACAAGCGATGATGCTCGCTTCAATCTCATCCGTCATCATCTCGAGAGACTGACCATCGACATTTTCCATGCTGACAGACTCCCGAATTCGTTCATGCAAACAACACTTGCCGCAGCGCGCGTTATCACAATTGTATCCATCTAAGAGATGGAGGTCGCCAACGATTGACTCGAATTCAGATGCCGTTATCTCTTCGTTTGCTACGTCTTCCGGAACGTTCAAATCAGAAGCGCTCGAACGTCTCCAATCACTCTCTTTCGGTGCATTCTCATGCTCCCATGTATTGTCATTTTTTTCTTGATGATCTATATAATTCAAAACGGGATCTCCCTTTGTTTGTTTCCTTTTACATATTTAATTTTAATATATTCGCTCCAAATTGTCCTGCTCAAGTCACCCACGCACGACTCGATGGTCATGGCAAGAAAATCAGAACGACCCGACACCGGCCATCTCTTGCAAATAAATATGATCGGGTCTTGGTTGACCGGCAAGGTAATGTCGCAGTCCCAGCATCAGTCGGGCGACGGCATGATCGAAGAGCGCGTTGGCCGATAAGGCGCGGCTTGTCTGTTGAATCAGAAAAGCCGCTCGCAATGGATCAGCATCGGGGAATTGTTTCAACATGGCTTCCAGAGGTTTCGCAAAATCAGAATTGACGAGCTTGCCTTGCGGAATGGATTCTTTTAAGAAAAGCAAATCTCGTGAGAAAGATTCTAATAATTGAAGAACACCGGTTATTCGCATTTTTTCGTGTTTTTGCAATTTTGAGCCCGATGATTTCGATTCGTTATCTTGCAATAACTTTAATCCCGATGTGATTGCAAACGCTCTCGTCTCTCGAGGCAGTTCGAGAAAAAACGCAAAAACTCTTTCGCGCAGTTTCCGGAATTCTATATCGCCGACAATGGCGAGCGCTTGCCCGGGAAGTCCGTCGGCGTATCGTGTCGCGAGCTCGATCGCTACGCGATCGGTTTCTCCACTTTGCTCGAGAATCTCCAGGATGTCTTTGTCTGTTCGGCGACCCATATGAATCACTCTCGATCGCGACCTGATCGTCGGCAAGAGTCTCTCGACATCTTCCGTTAAGATGATAAATCGAGCAAAATCGGGGTGCTCTTCCAGTGGTTTTAAAAGCGCATTCTGCCCTTGTTCGTTCAGCGTCTCGGCTTTGACGGCCGACACAACATACACGCGACGTCGACTGAGTTGCGGAAAAACATGGAGCGTGCCGGCGACTTGTTCGCGAACAGTCGCGACGGCAATCGTTTTTTTATCGGGCGGCGGCTCGATTTCGACAAGATCGAAATGCGCGCCTTGGGCTAATGTGCGACAGGAAGGACATTTCTCACAAGCGCCATTGATCGCGTCCGGTGCGTCACAAAGAAGCGCGGCGGCGAGTCGTTTGGCGATGTAGTGTTTCCCGCTCCCCTCTTCGCCGACAAGTAAAACGGGGACGGGATTGCCTGTTATCGATTGTCTTAGAGAATCAATGAGATCATCTGCACCCGAAATAGAGCACAACGACAGAGACTCGTTTTCGCTACTACTCGTTGCCACCTGCTCCGGAATGACCGAATGCGCGGATGTGTTAGATTTTTTCAAAATGCTCAACAGGTACCACAAATACAGTGGCCCCGCCAATATTGACCTCTACAGGATATGGAACGTAGGCGGCACCCATCGTCGATGGGGGAATATTGGCGTTGATAGCCGCTTTACGACTCTTGGAATTCTTGCGGATGATATTGAGAACTTCTTCTTGCGCCGAAGCTTCCACAACCGCCATCAAGGTTGTATTCCCTGATCTAAGAAAACCACCTGTCGAGTGTAGCTTGGTGACTCTGTATCCGGCGCGATTGACTTCTGCCATCAAACGCGGCGAATCTTCGTCACTGACAATTGCGAAGATCAATTTCATAGTAGTATTCTCCTCACTTGTTCTCGAATGAGTCTTGCTGTATCTTCTTTGTCATCCTGCGATTCAATACGGAAAACACGATGCGGTTCTTCTTCCGCGATCGCGAGAAATCCGTCACACACACGTTGCTTGAACGCCTCTGATTCAACATCGAGACGATCCTTTTGCCCGTCTTCATGGCGTTTCCCGAGTCTGCTTTTTCTCGCTTCCGCCCCAAGTTCAATCAAGATCGTCATGTCGGGACGCACATCGCCAATGGCTCGGTTGTTGAGTTCTCGCACCATGTCGAGAGGGAGACCGCGCCCGTATCCTTGATACGCTGTGGTGGAGTCATGAAAACGATCAGAAATCACCCAAACACCGCGGTCTAAAGCCGGTTTGATAATCTCCCGAACAAGTTGCGAACGAGCTGCTTCAAAGAGAAAAAGCTCTGTTTCTGCCTTCATGCCCTCATTCTTCATATCCAACAAAATCCGGCGAATTTCTTCGCTGATTTTCGTGCCACCGGGTTCTCGCAACAGCAGGATTTCAAAGCCTAGCGATTCCAAATAATCTGCCAGATATTTGATCTGGGTTGTCTTCCCCGATCCATCAATGCCTTCAAATGTGATAAATTTTCCAGCTCGCAAACTATTGACACTCCTTGGA
>CAZBOM010000096.1:4414-6810 GCA_964493375.1 uncultured Mageeibacillus sp.
CATACATCGCACAACATGAATGATCGCATTATCGTCGAGTGTCACACGAACAGAGAGTCAACCAAACGACAGGTGATAAGCGATGATCCGAGCATCCTAAGCTCAGCCGATACTTTCTTGATACATTCTCATATCAGCCGCGCACGACAATCTCTGTGGCTTCGAGCGATTCAATATAGTGTTTATGTGATTCTCTTATAACTTCGCCCGGCCAAACGATAGGCATGCCGGGCGGGTAAGGAGCGAGGATCGTCGTCGCGATATCGCATGAATGACGAGACTTCTCTTCCGCTTTATCAAGCTTTTGTGCTGAGATATTTCCGAACAAAGCTTGTCTCGGAGAGATTTCGAAGGAAGCCTCTGCCGACAAAAGCTCATCTCGCACCGTCTCTAACTTCTCTATTTCTCGTCGATGTCGAGCGATATATTCTTGATCTCTAACCGGTTGAATCGAAGACAACAACTCTCGAAGGGCGTTGTAATCTTCCTCCGGTTGATCAATCGATGGTATAAAAACGGCGCGTCGACAATCGACCAACTCCGCGTCAATGCCGGCGCGATCGAGTTCTCTCATAAACGCGACGCGATTCAAGCCGAGATTCGAATAATCGAGAACAAGTCTCGCCTTATCTGATCTAGGGAGGCAGATTCGCGCATAAGAAGAAGGGAGCGCATCGGCCAATTGCTGATTCAGTCGAATGATTCGACGAAACGACTCCTTTCCTTCCTGTTCGAGTAAAGCTCTCGCCACATCGATACTCGCCCCCACAAGAAAAGACGGGCTCGACGTTTGAAAGACGCGGACCATTTTCTCGACTCGATGTGGATCGACTCTCTGCGCCCGTATACTCTCTTCGGAGATGTGAAGAAGTGAGGCGGGTGTCAACGCAGGTAGCGTTTTGTGAGCACTTTGAGCGACGATGTCGGCACCTTGAGAGAGAGCTGAAGGCGGTAATATGTCAGGCGCGGCGACGAAGTGGGCCCCGTGCGCTTCGTCGACAAGCAACAGCATGCCGAGGCGATGCGCCTCTTTCGCTAACACCGATAAATCAATCGTTCGTCCATAATAATCGGGACACGTCACATAACAAGCTTTAGCTTCGGGACACGCTCGCATCGCGGCGAGATATGACTCGACATCGGGTTGACCATCGACAAAAGGCTTTCCATCGACCGGCACGATGAAGCGAGGGTTCAATCCGAGGACGGCAATCGCATGAACAGCCGCCATATGGACGGCGCGCGGGACAATGAACGCATCGCCTTCACGAAGTGAGCTCGCCAGCATGACGCGTATCGCCGTCGTCGTTCCCGTCGAGATAAACCACGTTTCACCAGCCCCAAAATACTTTGCCGCAAGTTCGTAGGCTTGACGGACGTGTTCTGTCGGAGCGGCGAGATCTCCCGTTCTCTCCAGCTCTGTCGTATCGCATCGCGTCAACATCTCCCTAACTTCACGTGAAAAAGATCGCCCCTGGCGATGCGCCGGCATATGAAACGAAACGCGACCTGCCTGTCGGCAGAGCGCGTTCCACAAGGGTGCTTGTTTGATGCGTTCATCTGATTTCATGATGGCGATGTATTAAAAATCGAGTTTTAGATTACGGATGCTATCAATATCAATTTGGATATCTTTTTCAATGCGGATCAAGTCTCGCACAATATCCTCAACGGTTTCTTCGGCTTGGAAAACGACATCATCATCTTTCGGCCGTTTTTTATGTGTCCGTTTTGTCCTGTCTGCGGAACGCGAATCATGGTCTCTGTCAGCTGTATGACGCGGATGCGTTACTTGCTCTGACGTGACATGCTCCTCGACGCGACGCTCGTCGAGAACTGCTTCCTGAGAGATTTCTCTAGGCTTGATGTTATCTCTTTGCTGATTCGTATCCTTCGAATGTTCAATTTCTCTCGTCGTTCTCTTTTTGCGATCGTCGACTTTATCCTTCGACTGGCCGTCTTTCTGGCGCGCATTCGAAGTCCGTGATTTTTTCTGAGATCGGCGTTTTTGTTGCGCTTGACCTTGGCGCTCACGGCGTTCGCCTTGTGCCTCGGACGGTTTGGACGCGCGTTGATTTTTTCTTCGCTTTTGCGGACGACCGGATCGTTGCTGGCTTTGTCCACCTGACGATGCTCTTGCCTTCTGGTCACCCGATTGTTTCTGACTTTGCGGGCGCTGATTGTCGCGCGGGACTACCTCGCGACTTCTGACATTTTCTCTTTGTTTTTGTTCTTCCGACATGAGGACTCCGTTCTTCAAGTCATTATTAGCTAGCTAGTCTGTCTAGACACATACGAAACAACATACTAACGAATCAGTACCTATTGTATCACGCGGTCATATCGGTGGGGTATTCCGATGAATATCATTGCTTATATTGACCGCCAATGTGTAA
>CAZBOM010000097.1:0-2490 GCA_964493375.1 uncultured Mageeibacillus sp.
ATAAAAACAAACCTTTTCTGACAATGTCAAGACGTGGTTTAAAAGACGCTTACGATCCAATTCGTATTTATATGTCGATATGCTGAGATAAGGCATCTAGTAGTGAAATAAATATTTATGGTTTTTTTGAGTTTGTGTCACTTGTGGAATAGGTTGTATTAAGCATATAATAGACCGCGTTAGTCCAGTATATGTGTATGAGCGAGAAATGGATGATCAATCGCCGATCGGTAGAACACCGAGATCCAACGTCCAATATACGCGTATGAGCGAGAAATGGTTGTGCCTAGCGTGCTTCCCTTCTTGTTTCAGGCAAAAGTCATCTTTGATAAAGAGAGATTCAGTTTAGACACTAGACTCTGCGTAAACGATAACAGGTTTCTCATAATCAAAGTAATAGAAAAATCAAAAGGTGAGAAATGAAATCAAAGATTATAGGTAAACTCTTGGCGCTGATCCTGTGCTTGTTGTTTGTTGCGCCGATTGCCGCGCAGGCGATGCAAACCGAACCATTAAACAACAAGGCCGATGCGATTGAAATGAAAGCGAACGAGGTAATTAACAGAGAAAGATCGTACTCCGCTACCATTATCTTCGCTAAATCAGGCGCACATGGTCCTAAGACGGTGACCTTTACAGATCCCAAGGAACTGCTCACAATGCAAGGGTATCTCGGAGATGTGGGGGGATCGATTTGGAAAAGATACTTCCTCGGTTGGTCGCCGAACCCAGATTATAAGGGCAATGATGGAGAGATACTTTATTTCGCAAGCCAACCTGTCTCAGCTGCTTTGCCGGAAGGAAATGATGCGACAGAGCCTCTCGTGTTGTATCCGGTCTATCAAGGAAGAAGCGCTTTTTTTAGTTCAAAATATTCTATTACCTTAAACAAAGGTATGGCAGCGGAAGCGACCTTGGGCAATGCGACCATAAAAGAAACTTCCGGCTTTCCCTCCGATAAGGATGAAGAAAGCACGGCCATCGCATATTTTAACCCGAGCAAAAGTTCGTATCCCCTTAGTTTTAAAGCCAGTTTTGGAAGCTCTAAGTCGCTCTCCCACCTTGTCCATTTTAATCCGGGTGGCATTTTCACCAACTCCGGTACGTGGGAGGATGGTCCCAAGAAAGGAGCATCATATAGCCATTGTGATCTCCATGTCACGTTGGACGATCGGATCGATGTCGCTTCTACAATTAACAATGTCAGCTTCACCAGTAGCACCTTTAAGCCACAATATGTCCTAGATGAGAACTATGGGATATTGGTGAGCGAACTAGGTCGTTTTGTTGAGCAAGGAAATCCCACGACAACCTTTTCTTTTGATACACGAGGCAACAAGAAATTTATTTTCCGCATGAACATTCGCCGTGATGGCAATCCGAAAAACGCACTTACTATGACTCCTGATGAAGTCGCGCGAGATATGGTTCTCACATTTGACGACCCCAGAGCTCTGAGTATTTCTAAAGACACTGCAAAAGCCTTAGCCGAGAGTGGAGAGAAATTGATCATCCATGGTCACATCGATGGAATAGCCAAAGCTGCTGGATTTTCATATCCTATTCCGAAGGTCACACCCAAACCGATCAATCTTGGTTTTGCTAATGCCAGCGTAACCGCCAAGAAAATCTGGTCGAATATCCCCGAGGGCACAACGACATTCCCGAAGGCGACGTTAACGCTTTATCAGAACGGAACAGCTTATGGAACACCGATCGAACTTAAAGCGACCGGTAATGGCGAGCAACAAGCGATGTGGGAAGACTTACCGAAGTATGCGCCGGACGGAACCGAGTTCAAATATACCGTCGAAGAAACAGTTCTCCCGAATGGCTATGCAAAAACTGTCAGTGAAGATGGTTTGACTATCACGAACACGTACGATCCGCCGCCAACCCCGGTCGAGAGCGATCCGCCCGTGAGCAAAGTGGTTCAAGGGACTCCGAGTAGCGATGCGACGTTTACATTCGTGCTGGAGGCAGGTGATAAGTCGAACCCCATGCCGGCCGGTAGTGTTGAAGGGCTATTGGAGGCACAAGTCATTGGCCGTGGAGAAGTGGAGTTCGGAATCATCACCTTTACGCAGGTAGGCGTCTATCGTTACAAAGTCTATGAAAAGGACACAGATCAGGCGAACTACACATTTGACCGATCAGTCTTCGAGATCATCTATGACGTGACAGAAAAAGATGGGAAACTTGAAGTCGTTCGCACATTTTTGAAAGATGAAGTGAGCGTCGACGAGGTAGTTTTTACCAATGTATATGAAGAACCAACAGGGCCGAGCGAACCGTCTAAGCCGAGCGAGCCGTCTAAGCCAAGCGAGCCGCCTAAGCCGAGCGAGCCGCCTAAGCCGAGCGAACCGTCTAAGCCGAGCGAACCGTCTGAGCCAAGCGAGCCAACGGAGACCGAGACGCCGCCAATTCCGCCCACGGATCCGACGGAAACAGAGGAACTAACAGAGCCAACGGAGACCGCATCGCCGCCAA
>CAZBOM010000097.1:2511-6704 GCA_964493375.1 uncultured Mageeibacillus sp.
CCTCGCCGATCTCGCCAACGACAGGAGAAAGTGTGTCTTATGGGCTTTACCTGGCGGCAGTCCTACTCCTAGTGGCAGGTTCGTTGCTCTTTATCATCAAAAAAAGAGTGGCGGGATAAGTGGTTGAAGATAACTAAGAATAGATGTAACCGCAAGATTGTCGATCGTATCGACACTCTATAACGATCATTATTGTACTAACGGGAGCTGTCTTAAATGATCATTTGAGGCAGCTTCTTTTTCACGTATGCCCTGCATGCACATGAGCTGGAGCTCGATCCCCGATCCACTCGACGTGGTGCCAATGTATGCCCTGCATGCACATGAGCTGGAGGGTGCTGGGAATCATGCTGTCATCAATGAAATTCATGAGCAACCAATCGAAAATGCGGACATGAATGTCGGCTCTTGATCGGTATCATTGAGTTAGAGCAGAAGCGCTTTAATGCATCATCACAACTGTATAATATTCAGTTTATGCAATCATTAAATTTTGATTTATTTATTGATTGAGCATATCGAGTCTTTGAAAACCCAGAATTACTATGATTGTATAATATTCTAACAAATAAACAAAAACGTTGGTTTTTTGCCGTAATAATACAATTTTAATGCCTGTTTCTACAATTCTGTCATGACAAACCATCTTAATAATATTCAATTTGACAATTCCGTGCTCTAACGATAAAATTAAGAAAATTGCATATTTGCAACCATACTTAGGACCCACCTTTGGAGAGGTAATTCATGGATTTTATTCATTGTGTTTATCAGGCGGGACTAATCGGAGAAGGTGGCGCTGGATTTCCGACTTTTGTGAAGCTCGGCGTGCATGCTGATTACTTATTAGTCAATGCTGCAGAATGTGAACCGCTTCTTTTTACGGATCAATTCATAATGGAGCATTATGCCGACGAGATTATTCAGGCACTGGAAATGTGTCGAAAGCATGTTCATGCGAAAAGAACAGTTATAGCAATTAAACACAAATATAAGAAGCAAATTGAGGCGCTTAAGCAGGCGATTGAGCGGCACGATGCGTTGGTTGAACTGCACGAAATGGACAGTTTTTACCCAGCCGGAGATGAGCAAAGTATCATCTACGACGTGATCGGCGAAGCGTTGCCCCCTGCGAAGTTGCCAAAAGACATGAGTACGCTTGTACTGAATGTCGGCACATTGCGAAGTATTTTTCTTAGTACCCAAGGTCAACCATTTACACGCAAAATTGTGACAGTCAACGGAGCCGTTAAGCAACCGACTATCCTTGAGGTTCCGGTCGGCACATCAGTGGCTCAGTGTATTGAGTGGTGTGGTGGCACCGATCTTGAGCGTTTTGTTGTTATTTTAGGCGGTCCGATGATGGGGCGCATGATCGACCAAGATGAGATTGATGAGGAAGTGATTACGAAGACGGTCGGTGGCCTTTTAGTGATTCCTTATAACCATTCCTTGGCGATGCGGAGAAGAAAGCCGATTGAGAGAATTCGCTCGGAGGCACGAGCGGCTTGTATTCAATGCAATTTCTGCACGGAGCTTTGCCCCCGTTATCTGAAAGGACATCCTTTACGTCCGCACGAAGTGATGCGTTCATTCGCATTGGGAGATCCTGACCACCCGTTGCTCGCTCAGGCAAGTCTCTGCTGTGAATGTGGTATTTGTGAGCTCTACTCCTGTCCCATGGACCTCTCACCGCGCATCGTTAATGCATATCTTCGAAATGAATTTAGGCGACGTAAAGTTCAGATGCCTTCGTTTGAGTCGGAAGGTGTTCACAGTGAAGATGGTGTACGCCGTATCCCGACTGAGCGCATGGTGATGAAAACAGATCTCACCAAATGGTTCGCTCTTCATGATTTCCCCTTTGAGCGTCATGAAGCAGAGACGGTAAAAATTCCTTTGCGACAAGGTATTGGCGGCGCGGCAACCGCTGTCGTTAAAGTGGGCGATCAAGTGCAAGAGAACGATTTGATCGCTGATTTGCCACAGACATCACTGGGTGCTCGGATGCATGCAAGCATCTCGGGCACTGTTACGGCGATTGATGAAACAGCTATTACGATTAGCAAGAAAGGGTAGTGCAATATGTTGAAAGCGATCGGAGTCTTAGAAACAAACAGCATTGCACAAGGAATTCTTAGTGCCGACGTGATGCTGAAGACCGCCATGGTCGAGTTGCTGGAATCACGCTCGATTTGCCCGGGGAAATACCTGACAATTTTATACGGTGAAGTGTCTGCCGTTCAGAATTCTATTGAGGCCGGTTGCGCTCATGCAGGCGCTTATCTGGTTGACAGTAGCATTATCCCGAATGTACATCCTTTGGTAGCAGATGCCGTTCGAGGTCTGCCGATGTCGATAAGTTCCAATGCAATCGGTTCGCTCGAATTTTTCTCAGTCACGGCAGCGATCTATGCGGCCGATGCGGCAGTCAAAGCGGCCGATGTTATTCTCGTGGAACTTAGGCTGGGTATTGCGATTGGAGGCAAATCGTATTTTGTCATCAATGGCGATGTCGCCGCCGTGAAAGAGGCTGTGAAAGCGGCTTGTGAAGTGGGCCAAGAGCACGGACTGTTGCTCAACTCAATTGTCATTCCTTCGCCGCATGAACAGTTGCTGCCTAGATTGATGTAGCCTGAACAACTTGGCGAGACGCGCGAGTAGAAGGTGGTTTTATGAGTTTTTATAACCCGACGGAACTGTATTGCGGTTCCCCTAATTTTGAAGATCTACTCGGATCCTCTCGAAAGAAGGCGTTGCTCGTTACAGATCCTTTTATGGTAAAGAGCGGAACATATCAATATGTCACGGAGCCACTTCACGCCATGGGTATTGACGTGATCGTTTTTTCTGATATTGTTCCCGATCCTACAATCGATGAAGTGGTTGTGGGAGTCGACGTAATGTTGGCTGAAAGCCCCGATGTGTTAGTCGCTCTAGGTGGTGGTTCCGCTATCGACACGGCAAAAGCCATTCTCTATTTCTCTAAAAAAGCAGGCTGTCAATCGTCTGTTTTCTTTTTGGTTATTCCCACAACAAGTGGAACAGGCTCTGAGATGACAAGTTTTTCAGTCATCACAGATCCGAAAAACAAACAAAAATACGAATTGATTGACGATAGCATGTTGCCTCAAGCCTCGGTGCTTGACCCCGAGCTGACGGTGACTGTTCCTCCAAAAGTGACGGCTGATACGGGCATTGATGTGTTGACGCATGCCATAGAAGCGTTTGTATCTCCTCTAGCGAGCGACTTCACCGATGCTTGCGCGGAGAAAGCGATCCAGCTGATCAACCGTTTTCTACTTACAACCTATCACCAGCCGCGTCATCTGAAAGCCAGAGCTTCTATGCATCATGCCTCGTGCTTGGCCGGTATGGCGTTCAACCACGCGAGCTTGGGTATTAATCATAGTTTGGCTCACGCGATCGGACCGTGGGCAAGTCTCTCGCACGGCAGAACAAATGGTATTTTGCTCCCTTATGTCATCGCATTCAATTCCGATGATCGAGGACGGGACTTGCCGCCTGTGGATCGATATGCGGAGTTGGCCGTTATTCTCAAGTGTTCGTCTGACAAACCGCGTCAGGCGACACGCAATCTGATTCGAGAGATTGCAAGACTCAAAAATAATCTCGATATCCCGGAGAGCTTTCAAGAAGCGGGCATACCTGAAAGTGACTTTCTGTTCGCTCTCGATGATTTGGCCATGAAAGCGCTGAACGATCGTTGCACTCCCGGCAATCCCGTGGAAGTTACCGTAACTGATCTGAAGAATGTGCTTTTAAACGCTTATTACGGAAGGTGGCGCTGATGGTGAACGATTCGGAACAAAAAGACGCCTTTCTAAAGGATCAGACGATGGATTCTCCGGAGAAACAACGTATCGTACAAGAATACGTGCCGGGGAAACAGATTACGCTGGCGCACTTGATTGCGAATCCCGATAACGATCTCTACCGAAAACTCGGTTTGCTTGAAGTGCACGGCGCGATTGGGATTATGACGATCACGCCGAGTGAAGCCGCGATTATCGCGGCCGATGTGGCGACGAAATCAGCGGCTGTTCAGATTGGTTTTCTCGATCGGTTCAGTGGCTCTCTTGTCGTCTATGGAGATGTGGCGGCAGTTGAAGCGGCGCTAACTAGCGTGATTCACCTGCTCGGTGACAAAATGCGCTTTTCGAGCACGAGTA
>CAZBOM010000098.1:0-6501 GCA_964493375.1 uncultured Mageeibacillus sp.
CTAGTATGCGAAGTAATGTCGTATCAAGTCCGAGTGGATATTTTTCAAGGATGGATTGGAAAGAAGCATTCTCCATGGCCTGGTGGAGTTGCTTTTCATCTGTTTCTGTCGACATCGTGATGTTCTCGCGAATGGAGAAGGGAAATATCATCGCATCTTGGAAGACAACGCTTAACATAGTTAAAAATTCGTCTTCCCTTATGTCCCAGATGTTGACACCGTCGAAGAGAATTTCTCCCTCTGTAGGTCGGTATAGTCTTGAAAGAAGCATGATTAATGTCGTCTTACCCGACCCGTTCTCGCCGACAAGCGCAATTTTCTCCCCTTGTTGAATCGTGAGGTTCAGATTTCTTAAGACCCAGCGTTCTGTTCCGGGGTATCGGAACGAGACATTTCTAATCTCAACAAAGACGCTGTGATCACTTTCGAGCGCCAGGTCATGAAAGGGAGATTCTTCTCCAGTTTTTTGCTTGAACTCCGAGCGCAAGGCTTTCGGTGATGAGATGGGAGAGAACTCGCTGGTTGATGTATCGCCAATCGTTGCTCCACCTTTTTTCGATGATGAGATAGGAGAGATCTCGCTGGCTTCTAAATCAAGCGAGATAAAGGCTGAAAATTCATGCGCATATTTTCGGATATTGGTGATGTCATACATGAGCTGCTGGGCTAAAGCGACGAATGCAACGACGCTGGAACTATACAAGAAAAAGAGCGCCACATCAATGGTGCCAACCAAGAACATCCGGATCAGCCAATAGTACAAAATCACATCTTTGATCAGATCAAAAAAAGCGAGAACAGACTGCCAAGAGAATTTTCTAAGAAGGATCGATTTGTTTATCAGTTTAATTTCGTTGAGATAGCGGTCGATGTATGTTTTGAATAAACCGTATAAGTTGTAGGAGAGAATATCTTTTCTTTTCGTCGGATCTTGTTGCTCAGTGAACAAGTGATTGAGTTTTCGGAAGGGAGGCATGATTCTGTCCCACTCCGATTGCTCGAGAGTGCCTATTCTGCGGTTCAAGAGCAAGTTGGCCACAATCACAAAGAGAACAAAAAGCATCATCCAGATTGAAAGTGATACAAAAACACCGATGAATCCGATGGCGGCGAGCGCTGTCCCAAAGACTTGAAGCAGAGTCAAAATGATGCCGCCGGCACCATTCCAATAGCTTTTGATGGATTCTCTCGCCTTTTCAATGGCATCAAGTTTGTCTTTATTGAGAGTGTTTTCGTAAGGCATTGTCAGGCTGTAGTACATCAGATCGCGAGTAAGTCGGAAACGGATGTTATTCATGCGCATCCGATAATTCCCTCGCAAATAAGCGAGCACCCAGGCGCTTGTCATGGCGATCAAGGTTGCGACTGTCAGAAGAGTGGTGAGTTGCTTGTAACTCGCAGACAGGTGACTTGTTGGGATATCACTCAGTCGGATAATGGCGACGGGGACATAGATCCAAACAAAAGGATAAGCGGCGGAGAGCAGGCTGAAAAGAACGATCATCGCAATCATTCGCTTGTCATACATGCGAATTTTCTTTAATAAAAATAATGTTGCGCGCAAGACTAAACTCCCTCTTCGCTGTCACAAAATAATACCACATGAATAGTCACAAAAAAGCTATAAAGGCGTCACATAATGGCTTCAAGCGGCGTGCTACTATGTGGGCATGTTAAATTACAAGCGAAAAAACTACAAACAGATTGTCTTGATATTCTCCGTGATTTTATTGATGGGGATTCTCGTTTCGTGCGCGAAAATTCCCTCCCACCACAATCATTCGACAAGGAAAACTCATGACTCAAAAATGCCCGCCCCGTCCTCTATACCTTTCTCTGTATCACCTGAGATTCCGCGCGAAGCAGCTCATGTCGCACTCGATTTTCTTGAAAAAAGTTTTAGTATCCATGGGCAAATGCTTCCGTGGAATGCCTATGCAAAAGGAACTGAACATCTCCAAAAGGTTTTGTTGAAACGTTATGAACTCGTCCAAGAGAGGCGCACGCAATTTGATTTCGGTATTCACGATGCGACATACAGTTTCACGCCTCTTATTCAACACTTGGAGAATGATGTCGCTTATTTCGTTTACCGTTCGATTGAAACATGTTCTTTTACAAACCCGTCAGTTACCACGCAAGTCAAAATAACGTACTTTCTGACCCTAGTAAAGGAAGGCACTTTCTGGAGGATACAATCCGTTTTCTCGGATGATGGATACTTCAGATTGCTGGAGTCATTCGATGGTAAACGGCTTCGAGAATTAAGAAATGCTGTCAAAGAAGGCGAATCAATTCCCTCCATTCAAGCAAAAATGCAATTAAGAGTGACGGAGAGTGAATTAGAAGCACGTGTCGCCTATGAAAAGCAGAATATTGCGCGCGAGCTCGCTGAGTCATCAATTCAAGAACAACTGCCGCCGTCAACCGGCGAAAACAGAGGGTCTTTCGACCGTGAGGCGATGCGCTTATACCAAGAAAAATGGGCGCTCGGTCGCAATCCCGAGTACTTTGACATCTCGCAATACGGCGGAGATTGTCAAAACTATGTCTCGCAAGTCATTTTCGCGGGTGGCGCGCCGATGGACGAGGAGGGAACCCACCAGTGGTATTATTACGGTTCTTCTAACCGCTCCTACGCTTGGACCGCCGTTCAATCCATGCAAAAATATCTTCTTGGCAACACTTATGGAAAAGGACCTCGCGGTGTTCTTGTGCAGAAGGCTCAATCGCTACTTAGTGGCGATACAGTACATATTGACCGCGATAACGATGGCTCGGATGATCACGCTGTCGCAATTTTTCGAGAAGGCTCATCGCCGACAATCACGGGGCACACAAGAGATCAGCTCGATTATCCGCTCCATTATATTGTAGGAGCGAAAAAGTATTTTCACCTTGTCGATTACGGCAACTAAATGTAATGGCAATCAATTCTCGCATGTAAAGAAACTAGGAAATATTTTCACCTTGTCGATTAGGGCAACTAAGAGAATGGCGACTCATTCTCACATGTAATGAAACCAAGAAGTTGCTTCACTAACCTTCACGAATACAAGAAGTTAGCATATTTCCCGAAAATCGATACAGGCTGAATAGCGTTGTCTTATGATCGCTTGCGCACAACGACACCGTTTTTGATAACAGTCTCCACAAGGTTCATCGCGAAGTGATAACTCAGATGTTTATGTCCGGGACAGTCGAGGATGACGATGTCAGCGTTCTTTCCCTGCTCCAATGTTCCGATTGAATCGGCGCGGTCAATGGCGGCGGCCGCGTTGAGCGTGACGGCCGTGATGGTCTCTGCGATCGTAAGGTTCATATAGATGGTCGCAAGCGCGATCATGAGCGGGATGGATTGCGTGTAACAGCTGCCCGGATTGAAATCAGTGCCGAGAGCAACAGCGAGTCCGTGGTCAATCATGAAACGACCGCGCGCATACGGTTCGCGCAAACTAAAGGCTGTACACGGTAAAAGTGTCGCGACGACGCCGGCATCTCGCATCGCAAGCAAGTCTTCGTCTGATGCCTTGAGCAGGTGATCGGCACTTGTGGCGTGAAGTCTGGCGGCCAGTCCTGCTCCTCCAATGGGCACAATTTCGTCGGCGTGAAGTTTTAATTTAAACCCGTGCTCCCGCGCGGCGTTAAGAAGCTTTTCCGACTCTTCAATCGAGAAAACACCTTCTTCTGTGAAGATATCGCAAAAATCGGCGCGTCCTTGTGCCATGGGCAAACCTTCTTCGATTAAGTAGTCAATGTAATCGTTCACTTTTCCTTTATACGCGGGCGGTACGGAGTGAGCCCCCATATACGTCTTGGCGATGTCTATCGGGTGATCGCGGTCGAGACGTTCCATGACGCGTAGCATTTTATCTTCAGTCTCCGTGTCTTCGCCGTAACCTGTTTTGCCCTCGACGGTCGTGATGCCTAGATCGAGCATGCGTTCGAGGCGATGAAGACCAGCCGCATACAGTTCTTCTTCTGTCGCGTTTTTTGTCGCTCTGTTGGTCGAAGCGATCCCACCGCCCATTTCCATAATTTCCATGTAAGTAGCGCCTTCAAGACGGCGATTGAATTCTTCTTCCCTGTAGCCGCCGAAGATAAAGTGCGTATGTGGGTCAACAAAACCGGGCAGAACTGTTTTCCCTGACGCATCGATCTTTAAGATATCTCCATCTGGCGCGATTTGTTTATTTACGAGTTCATTTATCTCATCTGTCGTGCCGACAGCTATTATGCGATCACGATTGGCCAATATGGCACCGTCTTTGATGATGCGCAACTTCGACATCTCCGCTCCACAGCGCGCAGATGTTCCTTCGGCTGTCACAAGTTCATTGGCGTGTTCAATCAATAAGTAACTCATATTTACCCTCTGTCAATTTTTCTTTATAGAATAAGTATCTATTAACAGACTGATCTGTTCAAGTCGAGCGAGTTTGATGAGTTATTACCGCCAACAGGATGGCAAAGCAGGTACTTAAAAGAAGGAATCGTCCGGAATGACACGTGTTTTATCGCTAAATATATGAAAAATGCGTATATTTTACAAAGCTTAGGCGGATCGCAGTTGTGTTATCTCCTGTTAATTGATATTGTCATATATAGAAGAAAACGAATTTATAAAAGAATAAATCTACTGATTATATGCAATCTTTAATCGGAGGATAATACTCTTCAGTAAAGCGTTTGAGGAATAAGAGAAAAAGCAACCGAATGATCGTGTGTCGCCATCGACACAAGTAGGAATCAAATTAAATCGTATTGCCGTAAGCGAGATTCCAGTAAAGAATTAAAATAAATCGTCTAATCGTAGGCGAGATTCGAGTGAGGAGAATGAATATGAAAAATCGAGATCGGGTAACAGATCATTGCCAATTGACAAAACGAACGGGTGATGGTCGCTCCAATTTGAATATCCTTAAGGGATTGATGGCAATCATGATCGCTTTATTTCTTGTCGTGGGGCTTTTCCCAACGCCATTGACTAAAACCTCTGTTTACGCGGCAGACGTAGAGATAAATGCTGCGAATTTTCCCGATGAAAAATTCCGCGATTATGTGAAAGCGTTTGATGAAGATAGTAATGGAAGCTTGTCTGATGCGGAGCGTGCTAAAGTCACTAAAATAACGATTAATAATCAAGGATGTACGAGTCTAAAAGGTATCGAACATTTTTAACGAATTTAGCTTGTTCGGGAAATGGTTTAAAGGAGCTTAAAGTCGATAAGCTGGTTAATCTTCTGCAGCTTAGTTGTGCGAAAAATCAGCTGGAAGAACTTGACATCACTCCTTTGACAAAACTCGCAAATTTTGATTGTAGCTATAATAAATTTAAAGCAGTCATCGATGTTCGCCATCTGGCAGATTTAGGAAGATATAAGAATGCCGGAAATAAATTGACGACCGTGGAACTTAATAATCCTAAATTATTTGAACTTGATCTTTCCGACAATCAGTTGACGACTTTAGATATTGATCAACCAGAATTACATACGCTTAATGTTTCCAGGAATCAGCTGACGACATTAGATCTTAATCATTTGAAAAAAATGGAATATCTTGATGTTCACAATAACCAGTTGAAAAAACTAAAAATCGATCAATTGACTGCATTGAATCGACTCAAATGCAACGTGAATCAACTGACAGAATTGAAATTTAGCCATCTTACAACATTAGAAGAACTTTATTGCGGTACAAATTTGCTGACGACATTCGATGTCAGTGCTCTTGTCAATTTGAAAAGAGTCGATTGTGATCACAATCGACTGGCTTCACTGGATTTGAGTAAAACACCGGATATGAAAGGCTTCTATTGGATTAATGATCAGCAGGTTAAAGCACAAGCCGTTGATGTAGGTCCCCATTACCAGATCGATCTGACAAAACTCCCCGGTTTTCTGGACAAGTCGAAAGTGTCGGTTTCCACACCGGGATATACCTACGACGCGGCGACAGGGATTCTCCAAATTGACAAATCAGTCGGCGTCAACGGTATCGTTTCATACAATTACTTGACTGACTACCGTTTCAAAGCCGATGATCCCAAAGATCTCTATATGGATGTTCACCTCTGGTGGAATGTTGAAGGAGCAGAACCTCCGACAAAACCGACGACGGCGCCATCGACAACCACGACAGTAGCCACGCCCCCAGATGCTACAACGATTGCGCCAACGACAACCGCGGTGGCAACTACTGCCGGCGCAACAACGATTGCGCCAACGACAAAGCCACCTGTAAAAACGACGAAACCGAAAATTCCCGCAACTGGTGAGAACACATCGCAATTCATCTTGATTGGGGCGCTTCTGGTCGTTTCGGGTGCGATGTTAATCGTGCTAAAGAAGAAAGCGTCTGATTGTTAAACACACTTGTATGTGACATCCGATAATTAGTCAAATAAAGAGAGTTCCGGTGAGCTGATTGTGGCACACCGGAACTCTTTTGTTGTTAAGGATACTGATTCGTAGTCAGCTAACCTAGTTAGTCCATGAG